>DASQLQ010000022.1:0-2163 GCA_035629935.1 Actinomycetota bacterium | reverse complement strand
GCCGGTCCGAGAGACCGATGCGCTCGACCCTGTCCGGCTCTCGGTGTACGAGGCGGTGCCGGCCCGACGTCGGGTCGGTGCGGGGGAGATCGCTCTCGCAGCGGGTGTCTCGGTGCCGACCGCACTCGCCCAGCTCAGTGCACTGGAGGACGTCGGACTCGTGATCTGCGACGACGAGGGGTGGCGGGCGGTGGTGCGTCGCTGACATCGGTTCTTGAGGTGGAGAGGATTCCGCTCTACCAGACGTCCCGATGATTCACGCATTGATACTTCAGTCCTTCAAACAAGTGTAGTCGTTCACTTTGTCGCTCATTCCGTACAGAAAGGTTCACATCGTGCGATCCAAACTCCCAGGCGTGTTCGTTGGGCTGGCCCTGGCGCTCAGCCTGACGGCAGCGCTCATTACTGCCCAGCAGGCAGCTGCGAGCCCACCGAAGTTACCGGACGCCACAGCCGGGCCCCACGTCGCGCTCAGCGCAACTGAGTGGAAGGCAGCCGGGTACGTCACCAAGGCGCGCAACAGGGCCATGAGCGCCAGCGGCTACACGATGTACTACAAGAAGATGAAGTCCGTCTTCGGCACCAAGAACGCCACCCTCGTCAGCTGGCGGCGTCAGATGGCCGCCGCTCACAAGCAGTCGGGCGGCAAGATCAAGGACATGACCAAGGCCGAGGGCAAGAAGGTCGAGGCCATGCGGAAGAAGATGTACGGCAAGCGCAAGGTCCTGAAGCCGAAGTCGGATCTCGTCACGAAGGGGGCGCTGCTCGACGGACCGAACTGCAGGGGCAAGAGCGGTCGGGTCACGGTCAACCGCGACGAAAGTCACAAGTATTACAACTCTTGTGAGACCAGCGACATCAAGTACGCCTGGATCGGGTGCGTCGGAGCCATGGCATGGGTGGCACGCTTCACCGAGAAGAACAAGAAAATCGACATCCCTCGCTACTTCATCGGGGGCTTCTGCGGGCTGAAGGCGTTCGAGATCCAGGCGGTCTCTGAGAAGAGTCACATCGGCGCTGTGTACGTTCGGATGTATCAGCAGCAGGCGTACCAACCGTACCCTGGCGGTCTGCGATACTACATCTCATTCACACTGCTCCCCCAGTGAAGGAGACCTTCATTCATGCGCGTACTTACCGAGGTGTCGTCGATGATCGGCGTCCTGATTGTCGGGATCGTCGTCGGCTCGTTCCTGGCTGGCTCAGCAGCACTATGGCCGATCGTCGTCGTACTGGCGGTTGTTGCGCTCGTCATCCAGGGCGTGGCGATCGTGCAAAGGTCTAGGAAGCCAGCACCAACTACCTGACCCAGACACAAGCACCCCTCTCAGATCGAGAGGGTTGCTGTCTTTAAATTAACGTGTCGGGTCTCCGGGTGCCGCCAAATCGCCCCATGTCGCTGTCGCCTGCTGAGTTGGTATGAATTGTGAATCACGTTTCGGAATCGTCCACCGGTCGAGCAGAAACCGAGGTGGGCCGCGGCAGCCCCCCGGTATCGAAAAGTTCTATCTCGGTCATCCGGGACTCGGCCTGCTCAACTTTTTCACCTTCGGTGGCTTTCGTCATTGATATTGAGATCGCGGACCGAAACAACCGAGCCGCGGTGGATCGCTTGCGGCTCGCTGACCAGACCTCGACCATGTTGAACACCGGAAGCACAGCTCAACCGCAAGTCGTATACGCCCGCCTCGCAAACCAATGTCAAAGATCTGAGGAATCCATCACTGGCCGGAACGACCTCAAGCGTCCGTTCATCTGGACCAATCCCGCCGAAGACATCCTCGCCAAGACCGAACGTGAACGTAAACAGGTTCGAACTACGGCCACTAATCGGAAGCTTGTGGGCGAACAGCGATGTGCTCTGGTGGATGATCGTGGCCCTGGGCATCGTCATGACCGGGATCGAGCGCAGCCGAAGCATGAGTAAGGCACCCAGCCAAGATCTGAGACGGAATCAAGCAATCCCCCCGCCACCGGGAAGTGGGGTGGGGCAACGTCTGAATGATGTGACTAACCGACCCGGCCTCAGCGAGCACCCTCCAGGAACTCCTCCAGCAGTGGCCCGGCGGTCTTCGACCCCGACTGACCGGTGTTGACGAAGACGGCGACGGCGAGGTCGCCCTGGGCCGCGATCATCCACGCGTGGGTCTTGAGCGGGTCGTC
>DASQLQ010000021.1:0-18093 GCA_035629935.1 Actinomycetota bacterium | reverse complement strand
GTTGCCTCCCCCGCCTTTGAGTACGTCGTTGCCCGGCGCGGGTTCGTCCTGCAGCATCGCTCTACGTCCCGAGCGGAACGGTGTCGCGCCCTGGGGGCCGAACTCACCGTAGAGCTTGTCGTTTCCGGCACCGCCGTTGATGCGGTCGTTGCCTTCTTCCCCGAACACGGTGTCGGCTCCGCCATGTGTAGAGATGATGTCGTTACCAGCTCCGGCGAAAACGGTGTCAGATTGCGGAGAGCCGTTGAGTTCGTCGTCCTCGTCGGTCCCCTGGACCTCACCATCGGTCGTGCCGTCGCCGGGGACTCCCCAGTCGGGTAGCCGGTCGTCGGTGTCGGGACTGTTCGTGATGTTCACCTGATTACTTCCATCGGGATCGGCAACATAGATCTCGTGGTTTCCATCCCGCTGGGACGTGAACGCTATCTTCGTCCCGTCGGGGGAAACCGCCAACCCAGCTGACACTCGAGCGCCGGTTGTGAGCTTCGTCTGATCGGTTCCATCGGGGTCCGTGACCCACAACTCAGTCTCGTTCGTGTAGGCGATCTTGGACCCGTCAGGGAACCACGAGGGAGAGTTGTTGCCCGCCGAGGTCGGAACGATGAAGCTCTCGGGATCGCCCGTGTCCGACGGCATCACGTAGAGACCGAAAGCGCCGAGATGATCGCTGAAGAACACAATCGTCGAGCCGTCCGGCGACCACGACGGAGAGGTGCTGGGATCGCGACGGCTAAGGTCGGTGTCTTCGGTTAACTGACGTTCGCCGCCGCCGTCACTCGCGCGAACGACATATATCTCCCAGTTGCTGTTTCGGAAACTGGCGAACGCAATCTCGGTGCCGTCGGGAGACCAGGACGGTTCCGCGTCGAGGAAGTCCGCCGTCTTCGTCAGGTTCCGGGCACCGGAGCCCGATGCCCCGATGATCCAGATGTCGTTATCGCGGACGAAAGCCAGCCGGTTGCCGTCGGCGGACCAGGCGGGATCGGTCGGGTTTGCGGTGTTCGGCACCGATGCTTGGCTCGAGCCGTCGGCGTTCATCGTGAAGATCTCGGCGTCGTGTCGATAGGCGATGGGCCCGTTCTCCCCGGGAAACGCGGCGAGGGCGCTCGGGATGCCGGAGACGACCAGGATTGCCATCAGGACGGAAGCAGCCAGGGAACGCAGTCTGGTTGGAGCCAAACTCTTCACAAAAGTCTGATTTGTTCTGATACGAGAAGCAGATGCCTCTGGGAACCATTTAGCCATAGCCCAACCAGGCCATATCCAAGGAATCGGCAAGAGCCAAGCAGCGTTGCAGAGGCTGATGGTCAATGACTGGAACACCAACATCATCGAAGAATTCCGTTCCAACGAA
The DNA here is from genome assembly GCA_035629935.1 of Actinomycetota bacterium. Classification (GTDB taxonomy): domain Bacteria; phylum Actinomycetota; class CADDZG01; order CADDZG01; family WHSQ01; genus DASQLQ01. Next base: position 16,739 of record DASQLQ010000021.1, on the reverse strand, counting down.
GGCCGCGTCGGCGGCCCCTTCGAGAACGCGCCGATACTCCTCATGCATCACACCGGCGCCAAAAGTGGCGTCGAGCGCGTGAACCCGCTCGCCTATCAGCCCATCGACGAGAACACATGGGCGGTCTTCGGGTCCAAAGGCGGAGCACCGACCCATCCCGATTGGTACTACAACGTCAAAGCCCACCCCAAGGGCCGAGCCGAGATCGGTACCGACATGATCGATGTCACCTTCCGCGTCGCAGAGGGGGACGAACGCGAACGCATCTGGGAGAAACAGAAGCACCTGATGCCCCCCTTCGCCCAATACGAACGGAAGACGGACCGACAGATCCCGGTTGTGATCCTGGAGCGCGCCGGTTAACTCGAGCTGCGCAGCGACGAGGTGCAGGACCTAGTTACTCCTGCCCGGGCCTATCCTGAGTAGGGATGAAACGGTGGTCGCTCTTTCTGGTGACGGCGCTGCTCCTGGGCGTTCCTGCCCCCGTGAGCGCCGACAAGAAGTCGGTGCCCGACCCCGACGACGTTAACGGGGCTCTCGATATCAAGGCGGCTTCCCATAGGCATGGATCCAAAGGGAAGCTCGTCCACATCATCGTCACCCACGAAGACTGGGAACCCTCGATACTCGCTGCGGAGGAATCCTGGTTCGCGATGCTGTTCGACGTCGATCGGGATCGGGAAGACGAGTTCGGTGAGAACCGGTACCTGAAGATCGACTATTCCGAAGAGGAGGGTCTACACGCGGGGATGTATTCGCAGGGGTTCGGGGGGCCGGGCGAGTTCATCGCCAATGTTCCGGTAACGAAACCGAACGCGGCCTCAGTGCGGGTGGTGTTCCCGAAGAAATTGTTGGCTCGAAGGATCAAGGAGTACCGGTGGCGAGCGATCGCCAGTTACGAAGACGAGGCGGAATGCGCGTCCGACGAGGACTCCGCAGAACAGGGCGGGTGTCTCGACTACGTCCCGCCTCCCATGAAGGCGGGTATCCGCCACGACCTCCGCTGAAGACTGGACGCGCGGACTACTTGGCTACCACCTGCAGCAACTTGCCGCCGTGGTCGGTGACGAATAACTCGCCGGATTGGCTCTCGCCGAACGAACTGATCGACAAGCCGGACTCCAACTTCACTTCACTTGCTTGTAACCGCTCATCGGAGTCGAGGGCCCAGATCGTTCCCGAGCAGTAGTCGGCGAAGAAGTAGAGGCCGCGCAATCCTGAGAACCGACGACCCCGGTACACGTGACCACCGGTCACCGAGCAGCCCAATTCATGGTTGTACTCCTCAACGGGATCGGTCAGGTCGCCGGCACGATCGGCAACCTCGCAGTCCGTCTGGCTCGCGTAGCAATGGGTCCCCTCTTTGATGTTCCATCCGAAATTCAAGCCCCCCGGAGACGAACCAGGTTCGAAGTCGACCTCTTCCCATTCGTTCTGGCCAACGTCGCCGATCCACATGGCGCCCCCGACGCGATCGAAACTGAACCTCCATGGGTTGCGAAGCCCGTAAGACCAGATCTCGGGCTGTGCGCCGGCTTCGTCCACGAACGGGTTGTCGGGCGGGATCCCGTACTGCCGGCCTCCAGAACGATCGTCTACGTCGATCCTCAGCATCTTGCCGAGCAGTGTGTCCTTGCGCTGCCCGTTGCCTTGCGGGTCGCCACCCGATCCGCCATCACCCACGGCTATGTACAGGTAGCCATCCGGGCCGAACGCCAGCCCGCCGCCGTTGTGGTTCGAGTAGGGCTGGTCGAAAGTCAGCACCTCGCGCGCTGTGCTCGGACTTGCCCGGTTCGGACGTCGGCGCGATGCCTTGTACTCGGCGATCACCGAGTCGCCCTCGAGGTCCGTGTAATTGACGTAGAAGCGCCGGTTCTTTCCGAAAGCGGGATGGAAGCTCAGCCCGAGCAGGCCTCGCTCTCCTCCACTCGTGATCACATCGCTGATATCGATGAAGGGTCGGGGCAAGAGCTTGCCGCCTTTGACGATCCTGATGACCCCCTCCTGCTCGCTCACGAACAAGCGGCGAGAACCATCAGGGGAATGCGTGACTCCGAGTGGCGCCGTCAGGCCCGAAGCGATCTCGCGCAGATCGATGGCGCTCGAGCTCTGCGCCGCGTCGTTGGGCACACTGGTAGCGCCACACGTCGACAGTGCCAGGGCCGCGATCCCTATCGCGACCCACCTATTTGAAGCTAGAGAGACGAAACCTCCCAGTCGGCAACCCCTCCGTTGTTATCGAACGTGACGGTTGCCTCTCGGAATCCCGACAAGCAATACCGGAAGGAAGTTGCCGTTCGCTCCGAGGGCTGGCCCAGAGTACTAAGGACGTCCCGTGAGCTCATGCCCACCGCCAGCTGCCCGAGCTGGGCATCGCTGAGGTCTTCGATGTCGGCACGGCAAGAGTCGGGAGCGATCCCGATCGCCCGTTCCCACATCTGGAGATAAGCCTCCGGCCCCCGAGCCATATCGTCGACGATCCCGTCACCGGCTTGACGACGAAGATCTTCGATCCAGTCGGGATACAAGCCGTAGTGCGATACACCATCGGAGTTGATGTCGTAGGTGCGAGTGCCGCTCTGCTGTTGGTCGACCGTCACGCCACCGAACCCGGTGAACGGATAAGTAACTGGGTTGCTCTCGTTGCCGCTACGCGGCCCCCCTTGTGACCCGAAGCCATTCACGTCCGAGCCGAAGCCGAAACCGAAGTAGTAACGATCGTCTGCCCAGGCCTTTGTGTGGAAGTAGTTGTGGACGAACCCGGCTGAGCCGCCCGCGTATGGGGTGATGACACCACCCAGCTCGTAGATGCGTGGATAGATCGTGTCGTTGGACCACCCGTGACTCGAAACGATGCCCGAGTAACCAAGAGACTCGACGAGATCGAGGGCTTGCGTTTGTGCCCGGGCACTCATGTGGTCGGGGTCGAAGATCATGCCGCGGTCCGCCATCCCCCGGATCATCGCCTCGCCCAGATCACTCAGCTCGAGAACGTTGCAATGAGGGCCCTGCGGGTAGATCGGGAGAACACCGAGGGCGCCGTTCAGCGCCAGGATCCCACCGGCGAGCGCATCCCGGCCTGTGAACTCGTCGGGCATACCTCCATCATCGTGGAAGTTCATCTGGGTGTTGTCGTGCGCGTGGCCTTCGCTCTCGTCGCACGTTTCCATGTTCCAGTACTCGCCGGTCTCGCCCTTGTTTCCCTGGTTGACGACGATTCCCGTCGTTCCCGAGTCACCGGCAACACCGGAGAAAGCGTTGTCGAACTTGTTGACCAGCTCCATCTGTCGGACGCCGAGGTCGTAGACCTCGTCCAATCCTTTCTCCACATCGGAGAGATCACACTGGGGGCTGTCCAAGAGGAGACCACAGTCGAGGGGAACCGAAACTTCGATCCCGAGTACGACTGCGAGCTTTCCTTGGTTGATCACTTGCCGGGCCTCGAACGGGTCCTCCACGATCCTGAACCATCCTTCGCCCGGTCCCCCGCTCTGCGCGTCGATATATCGCTCCAACTCGCGGATGCGTTTCGCCTGCAGCCGCACCCCGTCCATCTCGTTGCAGCTATTGCGCTTGAAGGGATAGATCTTGCACAGCTGGTTGTTGTCGACGAGAAGGTTCACGAACATCCGAAGGCCACCGCGCCATGCCCGCTCGAGCCACTTGTAATAGACCTGCTCGTGGGTGAGTGAGTAGTGCTTGGGCCACCCTTCGAACGTCGGCCACCCGTCGGTGTTGTGGCCCTGGCCTTCGCGCTTGGACAGGATCTGTTCGAGAACGGCTCCTTGGCCACCGGGTTCGTGATCCGCGCAATCGACCAGCGCGTATGCGACACCGTAGGGATGCCACGGGCGTCCACACCTGGCTCGACCACCTAGGAACTCGAAAGCCATCATGTGAAGGTGAGCGTCGAGAAACCCGCGCACCTCTTGGAATTCACTGTCGCCCCCCGTTACCGGTCCATCGATGTTCACTTCGACCTCGGGGAACTCGGCGCAACCTTCGGTCAATTCGGGTCTGAAGCGGGGCTTCCTGTTGTCCCATGTCGTGAGGTCACCGGTCTGACCGACGCCGAGAGCCCGACCCACGACGGGGAGCGTCAAGCTGAATCCGCCGCCATCGAGTTCCTGGACCGTCCAGTCGGCAAGCTCGCTCGGTGCATCGGCGGCAACGACCGATGAGCCGCGGCCCACATTCGCCTGACTGCGAGCCGCCTCTTCGGCGGCCCTATCGCTCTGCTCGAGCGCAACCCCACCGGCCATCGCGCCGGGCTGGGATTCGGTGACCGCGTTACCGGCCTGCCCGAGGACACCCTCGCTGACGGCGAGGAACTTCTGGTCGGAACCGAACAAGAGGTAGGCGCCCAGGTCCGTTGCTTGGAAATGGAAAGGCTCGGCGGTCGCGGCCGTGGCGCCTCCGACCCTGTACCCGCTGTTGCTCGGGTGCCGGGTGACGTACCAACCTCCGGGAGAGCGGAGGGCGTAACAACCACCGGCCAAGGCATAGCGGTCCTCCGGGAACTGGGCCCTCTCGGTAGTCGCCTCGGGAGCCGTCTCTTGTGGAGATTCGGCCTCCACCTGTTGCAGGGGGGCCGCGACGGCGAGGCCCGGGACGAGCATCACCATCGAGGTTGCGGTTGCGATCAAAAGTGAGATTCGGCGACTACGAGGCATGCAGATCTACTCCCGTCCAGGGTCAGGGATAAGGGCTGCCTCTTTCTTTCGCCGGAGAGGCGGGAAATCCTGGTTGGGTTGCTTCCTTGGCCCTAGCGGGGCCAGGCGGGCTTCACTTCACCTCGAGGGTGCCCGCCATACCCGGGGTGTGGGGGGCGCAATAGAACTCGTAGGTACCGGGCTCGGCCTGGAATGTGACCCTGGCGGTTTTGGAGGCGGGGATGTCCAGGTCGACCTCCAGCTCGTCGATCGTGAAGGTGTGCAGGGTCGCATCCTTGTTGTCCACCAACACAGAGATCTCTCCCGCCTCGACCTCGAGCGAGTCGTCCTTGAACACGATGTCCTGGGTCACCACCTCGATGTCCCCAGCCTGGGCCACGGCATCCTCGTAAGTCACCGTGGCGTAGACCGAGAAGGCGGTGCCCACCACGAAAAGGACGGCGCCGGCAACGGCGATCTTTCTCGCGCCGCCCGTCGACCCGAGACCACGTAGGACGGCGATCGCCGCGGTGACCCCCGCAAGACCTGCCACGACCGATGCCAGGTTGAGGATGAAGTCCCCCGCCGACGCCGGAGCCGTCAGCGTTGGAACTACGAACGGTGCGCTCAAGGCGAAGAAAGCGATGAACGACACCAGCAGAAGGATGGCCGGTCCCTTCTGTGACTTGCGGAGCCAGATCACGCTAGCGATCCAGATGAGTGCGAAGACGATCAGTGGAGGGATGATCCCGGCGAACACATTGATGAGTGCGACCACGACCACCGAAGCGATCGCGCTCCACTTGAGCAAACTCACCCAGCTCATGCCGAGGTCGGCCTGGCTATCTGTAGCGACTTCTTCCGCTTGACCCAAGATCTTGGCTCCCCTCGTGTCCTCGAGACGGTGCGCGCGGACCTATCCGCGCTCGGATTCTAGGGTCATTGGACACCCGCGGGCTCACCGTGAGACGCCCAAAAACTGGGCGTCCCAGGTGGAAGTTCAAGCCGGATGAAGTGCGTGAGTTACGAGGTTTCGCAGAAACCGTCTGGGCGGTACTTGTCGGTCTTGGCGCACACGTACACGACGACGGGGCACAGATCGCCCTCGCAGTTCGCCTGAGCGGGGGCCGGGATCAGCGCCACGCTGGATGCCGCCATGACGGCGACGAGCAGCAGTCGGATCTTCTTCATCGAAGGTCTCCTATCTCGAAATCGCCTACCAAGGCGACCACATCGGACAGTTCAGACATTCTCCAAGCGGGACATATCTCCTGCCGTCTGCGTTCCGGAATGTGTCCTTGGTACTGCGCGCTTTGTTCCTTTCCCCTTGTGGGCGTTGCCCCGGCACGCGTTAATCATCCAAGGAATCCCAAAGGAGGCGAGGCAGAGTGATCGGAATCTGGCGTGTCCGGAAACGTCCCTTGATCGCCTTGCTGCAGGCGGCGCTCGTGGTCGGCCTCCTATCGGTGCCGACAACCACCCATGCCGTTTCTCTGATCGGGGCGCTGAAGGACGAAGGCAAGGCGGAGTTCGCGAGTCCTTGGGGTCTTGCCACCGACGACCTCGGCGACATCTACGTGACCGACACAGGGAAACACCGGCTCACCAAGTTCGATGGCTCAACGAGAGAACCGGAATGGTTCATCGGATCGAACGGTTCGGGCGACGCCCAGCTCTACACCCCACAGGGTCTTGCAGTGGCCGACGGGATCGTTTATGTCGCCGACACGTTGAACCACCGCATCGCGATGTTCACGACGGAGGGAGCCTGGGCAGGTTCGATCGTCGGCAAGGACGAATACGCTTTCGCTTATCCGTCGGACGTCGACTATCACGATGGCCTCCTCTACGTGACGGAAGGTGGGGGCCGGTGCCGGGTACAGATCATCAGCAAATCCGGCTCCTCGTACAACAGGCAGCATTCTTTTGGCTCGTGCGGCTCGGGAGAGAATCAGTTGGGCAGTCCCATGGGCGTGGCCGTCACAGACACCGAGATCTTCGTCGTCGACCCGCATCTGGGCGTGGTGAAGAAGTTCGACAAACGCGGCGGATATCTCCTCACGATCGGTTCCCCGGGCTATGAGCCCGGTCAGTTCGACGGACCGTACGCGGTAGCTGCAATGCAGACCGAAGCCGGAGGCACCGACATCTGGGTGATCGAGGCGGGGGTCACGCAACGAGCGCAGAGATTCACAGGAGAGGGAGAGCTCGTGACCACGCTCTCAGGAACCAACCGCAATGACTTCCGATACCCTCACGGCATAGCGCTTAGCCCCACTGCGGACCAGCTCTACATAGCGGATTCGGCCGGCGAAGATCCGAACGTCTATGCGTTTCTCGAAACCGAGCCTGAGCTGTTCCTTACCGGTGATGACAACCTCAAGCATCTCGTCAAGACCGAAGGGATCTGGTTCCGCATCGGTTACAACCAGTCGACGAAAACATGCACGGTTCTCGTCAAAGCAACGGTCGCCGTTCCGGGACATCCCTCGTTCAACGTCGAGGAAGACTTCAAAGTTGGGAGCCTGTCCAAGGACTACAAGATCGATGTCAGCAACAAACAGGCCAAGTGGATGAAACAAGCCGATGCCGCGAAGAAGAAGGTTTCTATCACCGCTGCGGCGCTCGGCAAGTGTTCCGAAAACGTAAGGGTGAACGCTAGGGAGAGCTACAAAGCCAACTGAGCATCAAGGAAAACCCCCGGCTCTCACTCGCTCCCGGTGAGGCGCAACCTACGCAGCCGAGAACCGGCGAACCAGGTGCACCCGACGACGAGGACCGTCAGGAGCACGATGCCCGCCCCAAGGCTCACCGCGGAGGTCACCCCTAGCGTTGGAGCCGAGGAACCGATCACCTTTTCGGTGATGGCGAGAGCCCACTGCTGGATGCTCAACACCTGGGCGCCGGGGACGAAGTTGCCTACCAGTGACTCCCAGATCAGAACGTAGATCAGACCGACCACGACGGCGTTCCGCGTCAGGATCGCAAGCAGGATGAACAATGCGCAGTAAGCGACGCCCGCGACCGCGGCACCGATCCCATAGCCGACGGCAAGACCCTCTGCCGTTCCAGACAGCAACAGCCCTGCGATCAGAGTGGGCACCGCGGCAACCAAGGTGACGACCGCAACGGCTACCACCAACTTGGACCGAACGATGGAGTGTCGGCTGAGCGGCTTGGACATCAGGTAAACGATCGCGCCGTCGTCGATCTCCGGGCCGATCGAACCGGCGCCCGCGATCAGTCCGAGCAGGGGCACGATCGTGGCGAGGGCAAAGCCGCCAAGCAAGCCCACGGTCACGCTGGTGTCCTGGCCGGCGAGCAGGCGCACCGCGCCACATAGCAGGAGCAACACAGCAGGTAGGAGCAGCAGCAAGAGAACGCGACGGCGGCCGAGGAGACTCCGGGCCGTTAGTTGAGCGACGACCGCGTTCATCGCGTCACCAGGTAGGAGAAGACGCTTTCGAGGGACTCGTCGGCCGGAGAGACCTCGTACAACCGGATGCCATGACGGGCCGCCAACTGCGGAAGTGCCCGAACGAACCTCGAGACGTCCGTTGCCTCCACATGCAAAGCCGCCCTGGTGTCGCGCGCACCCGTGGCCGAGTAGCCCGAGCCGGTGCCGTTGTCCATCACCAGTTCGACGGCGGATGCGCTTTGATCGCCGATGATCGCCGATGCGAGCGCACGATCGTTGTCCGAGCGGATCCAGTACTGATGGGGGCGTTCGGTCATCAGCCGACGGATGTCTCGGAAGTCGCCCGACGCTGCATGGCGCCCGGCGACCATCACCTGGATGTTTCCGGCGATCTGTTCGACCTCTTCCAGGATGTGCGAGCTGAACAGGATCGTTCGGCCCTCATCACCCATCGTGTGCAGCAGGCCCATGAGCTGGATGCGCTGCCGCGGGTCCATACCGTTGAACGGTTCATCGAGCAACAGCACCTGTGGGTCGTGGACGAGTGCAGTTGCGATCTTGATGCGCTGCTTCATGCCTTTGGAGAAGTCGGCGATGTCTCGATCCTGAGACTCGGTCATCTCTACCGTCTCGAGAGCCTTCCTGGCCGCAGCGGCGGGGTCGGAAAGGCGGTGCAACTTGGCGTTAGCGAGAACGAACTGCCATCCGGTGACCGTGTCGTACATGGCCTCCCGCTCGGGAACGAGACCGATGCGTCGGTAGATCTCCTCGTTGCGCCAAACGGGCTCACCGTCGAACGTGACGGCGCCGGCAGAGGGGGCCAAGAAGCCCGCCATCATGTTGATGACGGTGGACTTGCCGGCGCCATTCGGTCCCAGGAGTCCGGTCACACCGGGGCCCACCGACATCGTGACATCGTTGACTGCAACCACGTTGCCGAACCATCGCGACACCTTGTCCAAGATCATCGTGGTCATTTCGCCGCCACCCGTCGGTAACGCCACTGCAAAGCGGCGAAGGACACTGCGATAAGAAGAACGGCCACACCTAAGAATGCGAGAGCACCGGTTACTCCGGGTGGCTCCGGCAAGGGGCTAGACCCACCCAGCAGTGAGCTCTGGATCCCCTGCACCAGGGTGAACGGAGACAACAGACTGAAATAAACGGCACCGTCGTAGCCTTCGGCCTGCGCGATCCCCTGCAGGACGGCTTGTACGCCGGAGAGCACCAGCAGGACGGCGATGATCGCCGCGACCGCAAGTCCTCGTCGCGGCGTGATGCCGGCTATGACCAAGGCGATGCCGCCCAGGATCAGAGAGAGCAGTCCGGCACCCCCCGCCGCCCGCAGATAGTCGGGGACCTGGTCGGAGATCGGCAAACCGACGATCAGAGCGCCGACGAACATGATCGTGAGCGGCGCCATGGTCAGGACGAAGACCGCCGATGCCATCGCGAGATATTTGGCGACGACGTAGTCCACTCGCTCGAGCGGACGCGAGAAGTACAACGACATCACACCGAACCGCAGATCGCGCGACACGAGCGCCGGTGCTTGTGCCGCCACGTAGATCAGAACGACCATCTGAAGGTTGAGAACGTAAGACGTGTATTCACCGACCAGCTCGCTGCCGTTGGTCGCCGCCGTGATCGCCACCATCACTGCCGCCGGCAGGCACATCACTGCGAAAAGGATCGCGGGCGTGATTTTATTCCGAGCGCTCCGGCCCAGCCCGTAGGCCCCCCGCAGGCTATCGGCGTACAACGAGCGACGGATGTAACGGCGTCCCCTGCGCTCGCCTGAGTAGTGCCGGTACCCGATGTCGTGGATGACACCTGCGCTTGGAGTAGGCGTGCTCACCCTGGGCTCCCTGCCGTCTCGAAGATCTCGGCCATGCGATGCCGGCGCCGCTCCATCCGGATGAGCCCGAGACCGGCCTTGACCACCGTGTCTCGCACGATGTCGTACGCCGAGTCGTCTCGTAGCTCGACCTCCAGAAGGCGACCGACCACGCGAACGGTAAGCCCCGCTGCCTCCAGCAGAGCGGCGAGTGGGTCTGCCGGTTCGTCAACCTCGACGATCACGACCTCACTGACCGCGGTCACATCCGCTGTTGACGTTGCCCTCAGCAGCCGACCAGCGTCGATAACCACGATGTGGTCGCAAACGCGCTCCAGCTCGCCGAGCAGGTGGGACGTCACCAGGACGGAGATGCCGAAGTCAGAGTTGATCCGGGCTATCAGGCCGAGCATGTCATCGCGACCCGCCGGATCGAGTCCGTTGGTCGGCTCGTCGAGGAATACCAGCTGGGGGTCGTGGACCAACGCTTGCCCGAGCTTCACTCGCTGACGCATGCCGGTCGAGTAGCCCCCGATCGGGCGGTAGCGCTCTTCGTACAAACCGACATGTCTCAAGATGTCGGCCGTCCGCTCCCGCGCCGCCGTTGCCGGGAGGCCCGACATCCGAGCCATATGCACGACGAAATCGGTTGCCGACACATCCGGCGGAAGACAATCGTGTTCGGGCATGTAACCGACGCGCTCACGGATCTCGGTCCCGGCGGTCGCTACATCCAGGTCCAGCACCGTCGCACTACCGTCCGTTGCCGGTAGGAGGCCAAGCAGCATCTTGATCAGCGTCGACTTTCCGGCGCCGTTGGCCCCGATCAACCCGACGACGCCGGTATCGATGCTCACCGTTAGATCGGATACGGCAGTCACCTGCCCGAACCGCTTGGTCAACCCCTCCGTGACGATCAACACACCTCGGAACCTATGGCCTCTTGCGGTTGCGAAAAGACGCGGCTCGATGTGGCGCCAAGTGTTCCGACGGGGCCAGGGTGACGAATACGGAGAGCTACAAAGCCGGCTAAGGCCTCAGGACTTCTTGGCGCGGCTGCGAGAGACCCTGGGCGGTTCATCTGGCTGCTTGGGGTAGACCGGGGGCCACGGCGCGTCGTGGAGCCCGTTCGCACGGTCCCGTTCGTGCATCGCGAGAAACGGCTCGAGCGATTGGGGGTTGTCATTCATATCCGCCCACGGATCGCCTTCGGCCTCCACTCGCTCGGGCAGTGAGGCGACAGTCAGTTCGTCGGGCTCGACGGTATCGAGCTCGTCCCAGCGGAAAGGCGTCGAGACCTGGGCCCCCGGACGGGGCCGCACGCACCAGGCACCGAACACCGTCTTGTGTGGGGCGTTCTGGTTGAAGTCGACCAGAACCCGCTCGCCGCGATCCTCTTTCCACCACTGCGCGGTTATGAGGTCCGGGCTCCTTCGTTCGAGCTCGCGCGCAACCGCCACGGCGGACGAACGGACCTGGTACGAGTCCCACCGGTGCTCGAGTCGAACGTAGACATGGAGCCCTTGGTTACCGGTGGTCTTCGGGTAGGCAACCACTCCTAGTTCGTCGAGGAGTTTCTTCAGTTCGTGGGCGGCAGCACGGGCGTGGGTGAAATCCGTTCCCGGCTGCGGATCGAGGTCCAGGCGCAGTTCGTCGGCGAACTCGGGCTCGGCCGCGAGGTTCGGCCACACATGGAAACCGAGACATCCTTGGTTGACGGCCCATGCGACATGCGCAACATCGGCTGCAACGAGCGCTCGCGACTGGGTCCCGTTCGGTGTACTAACGATCGTCGTCTGCAGCCACTCGGGGGCCGAGTCGGGTATCCGCTTCTGAAAGAAGGACGGGCCCGATGCGCCATTGGGGAACCGCTGCAACAGAAGAGGCCGGCCCCCCATCGTTCGCATGACCGGCTCGGCCAATCTCACGTAGTGATTGACGAGATCGAGCTTCGTTTCTCCGCGCTCCGGAAAGAACACCTTGTCGGGACTCGTGATCCGGACCTCGTGCCCCTCAATCTCGAGGATTTCTTCTTTGCCTTTCGCCGGCGGTGTCATTCCAGCAATCATCGCCTCTCGGTCAATGGTGGCTTGCGGGCACGGCCCACGCGAGTAATGGTGCCTTGATGGGCGGCGAAGACAGGCACGGAGTGTCGCTGACTAATCTCGATGAACCGCTATTCGAGGGCGCGGAAAGCACCAAGCGAGATCTGGTGGACTACCTCGAGGCGGTCGCCGATCGCATCGTGCCCGCACTGGCTGGTCGACCCCTGTCCGTGATACGCGCCGTCCGGGGGCAGCGCCCGTTCATGCAGAAGAACCTGCCGAAGTACACGCCCGAATGGGTAGAGGCGGTCACGTTGTGGTCCGAGAGCTCGAAGCGTGACGTCCGTTACGCGTTGTGCAACGACCAGCGCACGCTGCTCTGGTTCGCCAACCAGCGAGCGGTTGAGTATCACCCCGCCCTTGTGAAAGCGGAGCGGTGGGACCGGGTCACGTACATCGTCCTCGATCTCGATCCCCCATCAGAAGACGCCTTCTCTGCCGGAGTGCAGGTCGCGCAACTCGTCCGCGAGGTCTTGACCGACGAGGGGCTCGAAGGTGCCGTCAAGACAAGCGGCGCCAAAGGCATCCACGTCTTCGTACCGATAGACGACAAGGTATCGATGGGAGACGCGGCTGCTGCCACCCGTGCCCTTGCAGCCCGCGTCGAGAGTCTCGATCCGAAACTCGCAACGACCGCCTTCGTTCGGGACGAGCGTGAGGGGAAGGTCTTCGTCGACTCGACCCGGGGTGGCGGCGCCACCGTCGTGGCCGCCTACAGCCCGAGGGTCCGTCCGGGCGTACCGGTGTCGTTCCCGGTTGGGTGGGACGAGCTCGGCTCCGTGGCGCCATCTGATTTCACCATCCATACCGTCGTGGACCTGCTCGGAGGCCGCGATCCTTGGTCGGAGCTCATGCCTCAGCCTCAAAGCATCGGACCCGATCTCATCGCAGAGGGGCAGGCGATCCCGATCGCGCGAGTAAAAGCGATGCACGAAGGAAAGCGGAAAACGAAGCAACGTCGCAACTAGGGGCAGGTGTCAGCGTTGCTGGTGTGATCGACGTACGTGACATTTACCTCGTAGCAGACGCTGTAGTACTGACCGGAGATATTGGTCGTCGTGGCTATCGCGGCGACCGGACCTGGGACCGATTCCGAGATACGGATGACCGTCGTCCCGTTCTGGACGATGCCACAGGTGAGCCGAACGTCGGTGGCACCGGCAGACGTGTACACGCCTGTCACAGCGGCTGTGTGCGACCACTCCTCGAGCTTCACGACGTCTCGTGCCTGACAGGCAGCGGCTGCCACGGCTGCTCCCGACGGGGCGGGGAAAATTGCGATGGCTGCTGCGAAAACGGCCGAGGTGACGGCCAAGAGCTTGAATCTGCGAAGCATCTATCCCTCCTCCTTGAGGTCTCTTGCAAGTGGTTCTTCGTCGCGCGACGGTGATTCACCTCCCGTCGAGGGCCGGTTTTATGGGGAGAAACTGGGCGCGAAGACACGTCGCTAGGATGGTCTGGCATGCGGGCGAGCGATGGTTCCAGACGCTGGGGGCACAGGGTGGCCGGAGCGGTCGCGGCTGCTCTCGTCGCGTCGGCTCTAGTCGCTTCCCCGGCCACCGCTACCCCGGTCAAGTGTGCCGAAGGCGACGTCACGCCGGACGACCGAATCTTTCCCGAACCCGAGGCCAGCACCAGCTTCTTGCGCTTCGACGAGTTCCAGTGCGCCATCGAGTTCCTTGAATCCCAGCACCCCGACCTGATTGAGGTGACGACGATCGGCAAGTCCCTCGGCGGGCATCCGATCTACGACGTGCTGATGACGAACGAAAAGGTCACAACGAAGAAACGCAAACTGCTGGTGGTCAATTCGATCCACGGAAATGAGGTTGGGGCTCGGGAAGGTGCTCCGCGCTGCATCGAGGACATGGTCGACGAACGCTTCCTCGCCAACGAGGAGTGGGTCAAGAAGGTGCTCGATCAGTACGTGATCCATTGGCTGTTCCCGAATCCCGACGGATGGGTGGCCGGGGATGTCACCGGCACGGAGGGAGCCGGCTTCATGACCACTCGCGGCAACGACAACGGCCGCGATCTCAACCGACAGTTCCCGGTCAAGGGCTATATCAACCGAGACAACGAGTCCTATTCGGAACCGGAGTCTCATGACATCGTCGACGCTCTGTTCGGCACCAAGAGCAAACGCAAGGGTTGGTTTCTAGGCACCGACAACCATGGCCAAGGCGCGGACGAGTACTTCGCTGCTGGGTTGCAGATCGTGGGGCAGTTCAACTACCAGAAGTCAGAGACCCTGGCTCGCTTCGCCGATGGGATCACGGAAACCATGAAGGAATACGACGTCCACGGTTCGGTCGAATCGCTCAACGAGCAGACCGGTCAGGACTACGGTGCGTATCACTGGGGGACGCTCTACGACATGCTCGGCTATTCGGCGAGCGGGTCTCTGATCGACTACTACAACACCGTCGGAGCCACCAACGGCTGGGGCTTTGCGACCGAGTTGACGGCCGGCTCGAACGTGAACCAGCTAGCACACGGGCAAGCGATGAATCAGATCTTCGTGGACTCGATCCGCGCTATCAACTACACGATGTTCCGCCAGGCGGTCGCGCCGAAACGCTTCACCTACAAGGTCGGGGGCCGCGCTGCCTTTGTCTGGGACCCGGAAGTGATCACGGACTCGGATGAGAACGGAGCCGGATTCTCGGATCCCGAAGCGACACCGGTGGCCGAGCAACGCCCCTACAAGGTGACTCGGATGAAGTTCTTCAAAGACTTGAACCGCTTTGCCAACCGCCCGCTGAAGAAGGTGCGCGTTGGCCGGGTTCTCAGAGGCAAGGTCAACCTGCGCCGCTTTGACAGCGTGGTGCTGGCCAACGATCCGATGCCCGAGGGCAAGAACAAGAAGAAGTGGTACTCCAAGCTCAAGAAGTGGATTAGCAAGGGCGGGAACCTGATCGTGTCGGACGCCGCAGCAAGTGCCCTGGCGGACCTAGGTCTGATCGAAAAGGGCGCCATCACGATGGAGCCCGGCTATGTGGGCTCGGTCGAGACGTTCACCGACCGGGAGCACCCTCTCAACGCGAACCTCAGAGGAGTCGCGTCCCAGACTTACGACACCGTCCCCATCGGTTACGCATTTCCCCCCGAAGGAGACAACGCACCGAACTGGAAGATCGATCAGGCGGTGTGGGAGGAGGCCGGAGGGTTCACGGCCGGAACGAACCCGGACGGTCAGACCATCTATGGCGAGCTGCCGGTGGGCAAGGGAAGGGTCCGGTTCCTTGGCGCTCTGCTGCCGGACCCAACTGAGGAGTACTACCACCCGTACGGCCTGCAGAACTATGCGGTGACCTATACCGGCTACACGCTGCTCCGGAACATGTTGAAGTGGAAGAACCCTGCCCGTAGAGGCTGACTCGAGGCTTAGAACTGCGGGATCGAAGGGGCACTCGGGTTGTCCGGGTCGAGCGCCGGATCGTCGGCGGGCAAGGTTCCCTCGAACCACTCACCGAGTTTCCAGTCCGGGACCGGCGGGGCGACGTCACCAGTCGGAACAAACGGCGACCGCTCGACGCGTCGATGGCGATGAACATACCTTCGACAGTTCGGGAACACCTCCCGGGCACGCACGCGCACGATAAAAAGCGCCCGCTCGTATTCGTCGACCAAAGGGTCATCCATTTCGATCGAAGCATGCCCGTTCATGCGCAGGCGCGTCCCAGTTTCCCAATCGATGAATAAGAGCCCGACACGGGGGTTGACCGAGAGATTGCCCGTGGTGAGGAACATCCCGTTGCCGTTGTAGACAGGGAAAGCCAGCGTGTGCTCGTCCAGCACTTTCACGAACCCTGGATCGCCGCCCTTATAGGAAACTTCCGGCCATCCCTCATCGTTCGCCGTCGCGATGAAGAACATGTCTCGTTTCTCGATGAAGGACTTGAAGCGGTCGTTGATCACATCAGATGTGGACTCGGCCAGTCGGTCCGCTAACCGGCGAGTGTCGAAACGATCCTGGAAAGCTCTCGCGCCACCGTGATACTCCTGACCCATCGTTCCCACCTTTCGCCGACGTGTTCCGGTCTTGCCACTAGCCCTACCTGGAGAGTGCGTAAACCTCGGATGCAGTGGGCTTCACCTCGTTAGAAAGATAAGGGCGACCGCGGCGACGGTTACAAGGACAATGCCGAGCGTGGCGACCGCGACAATCGCGATAACCACGATCAGAGACTTGCCGCTCAAGAACCTCGAGAGACTGTTGGTAGAACCCGATGGGGCGTCCTGGGTAGGTGTGGCAGCACTTCCTTCCGCGGGTTCGGGCGGCGGTGTGGGGCCTTCTTCCATCGTCCCTCCTACGGCTAGAGCATTGCCGTATTCCCCGATGTTCCCTTAGCTACCTTCAAAACCGGTGGGCGGTGACGGTTTCGAACCGCCGACCCCTGCGTTGTAAGCGCAGTGCTCTTCCGCTGAGCTAACCGCCCTCCTTATGAGCCAGAGTACCTGGCCAGAGGGTCTTTCTTGGGTGACCATTTGTTTCTGGAGCAGCCTCCGAAAACACTCGGGGCCGCGCCGGGGCCGCGCGACAAGCTCGGAAGGCACCATCGAGCGCACGGGCGAGCGCGTCGTCGTGGTTGGGAAACAGATGTCCGTAGGTATTCATTGTCGTCCGGATGTCGGCATGCCCGATGTAGAGCTGGATCCCCAGAGGATGGGCGCCCTGGTCGATCAGCAGGGCGACGCAGGTGTGGCGCATCCCGTGCGGAGTG
>DASQLQ010000020.1:0-8572 GCA_035629935.1 Actinomycetota bacterium | reverse complement strand
AGCCCGTCGTGACGGCGATAGCCGCGTGCTCTGGGTTGCGTCCCGTGGCGAAAGCGTTCGGAGCGGTGTCATCGACGACGTAGACCCTCGGCTTGGGCATGCCGGCCGCCAGCGCGAGTCCCTCAACGATGTTGTGCAGCTGACTGTATCGAGGGTCGTCGTCGGCAGGTTGCGCTTTGCTCATCGCCAGAGCGATCTTGTCCGAGGAGAAGTACGAGCCCCATGTCATGAACACCGCCAGGATCGCGGCGCCACCCATGCCCCAGAATCCGATCCCGACGTATTCACCGAAGACGTACCCCATAGCGAGTACGAACACCACGAAGACGAAGATCAATAACCACGTCTTGCGGACGTTCGACGCTATGCGGTCGTACAACATGCTCGAGAGTTTCTTTTAGATCAGGTCGTAGTTGGCGGCGGCGGTGCTGAATCCGGTGATGTCGCTTGCGGCCGGGCCGCGGTTCCGCCACCTTGGCCGAAGTCGACACTGACTGGTTCACGGGACTCAGTCTCGGCTTCGAAGTACGTGCTCGGCTTGAAGTTGAACGCCCCCGCGACGATGTTCGACGGGAACCTCTCGAGTGCGTTGTCGTACGCCAGAACACTCTCGTTGTAGAACTGGCGGGCGTAAGCGATGCGCGACTCGGTAGCAGTCAACTCTTCCTGCAAGGCCAAGAAGTTCTGGTTCGCTTTCAGGTCCGGATAGGCCTCGGCCACGGCGAACAATTGTCGAAGGGCCTGCGTCAGCATGTTCTCCGCCTGGACCTGGTCCTGGACGCCTTGGGCGCTCACGGCTTGCTGTCGTGCCTGGATGACTGCCTCGAGCGTCTGGCTCTCATGCGCGGCATAGCCCTTGACGGTCTCGACAAGGTTCGGGACGAGGTCGTATCGCCGCTTCAATTGCACGTCGATCTGCGACCAAGCAGCCTCGGTGCGGTTCCTCAATTGCACCAGTCGGTTGTAGGTAGCGATCAGAAAAACGACCAAGAAGGCGACTAGCGCCAGCACGACGATGATTTCCACTGAGTTCCCCTTTCGCGGAGTATGCCTTCAAGCCTAGACTCTGTTCCGATGAAGATCTCTATCGAATACTGCGCCCAGTGAGGCTACGCACCTAGAGCCGTCGGTCTGACGGAGAGGCTGCTGGAGGAATTCGAACACGACATCTCAGAGCTCACGATGGTCCCCTCCCGGGGCGGTGTGTTCGAGGTGGTCTGCGACGGAGACCTGATCTATTCCAAGAAGCAGACCGGGCGTCATGCCGAGCACGACGCGATCCTGGAACTGATCCGCTCCCGGAACTAAGACTCCTGCAGCATCTCGCCCAACTGGAAAGCGAGGTCCAGGGACTGGCGTGCATTGAGGCGTGGGTCACACAGAGCGAGGTACTTCTCGTGCAGGTGGGTATCGAGGATCTCTTCCGAACCTCCCAGACATTCGGTGACGTCTTCCTGTGTCAGCTCCAGATGGACACCGCCCGGAGGGGCTCCTTCCTGCTGGCAGACCGAGAAGAATCCACGCAGCTCGGTCAGGATGTCGTCGAATCTGCGTGTCTTGACCCCCGTTGACGTCGTGAAGGTGTTCGCGTGCATCGGATCGCATGCCCACACGACCGTGCGGCCCTCCTTCGACACCGCGCGGACCAGCGCCGGGAGAACCTCGGTCACCTGCTCGGCCCCCATCCGGGCGATGAACGTCAAGCGTCCCGGTTCGTTCGTGGGGTCCAGCCGGTCACAGAGAGCGATCACCTCATCGGCGGACGCGAGTGGCCCGACCTTGACACCCACGGGGTTCTTGATGCCGGACAGGAACTCGACGTGTGCAGCGTCAACCTGTCGCGTCCTTTCGCCCACCCACAGAAGGTGCGCCGAGCAGTCGTACCAATCGTCGGTGAGGCTGTCCTGTCGGGTGAGTGCCTCCTCATAGCCAAGGAGCAGGGCTTCGTGGGAGATATAGAAATCGACCTCGTGCAGCACCGGGTCACGCGCGAGATCGACTCCGCAGGCCGCCATGAATCGGAGTGCCCGATCGATCTGACGCGCCATCGCTTCGTACCGTTGTCCCTGCTTGCTTCCGGCCACGAATTCCTGGTTCCACATGTGCGTCTGGTTCAGATCGGCGAATCCGCCTTTGGTGAATGCACGGATCAGATTGAGAGTTGCCGCGGACTGGTGGTACGCACGCATAAGGCGGTGCGGGTCGGCGGTTCGAGACTCGGCATCGAACGCGGCATCGTTCACAGCGTGTCCCCGGAAGGAGGGCAACTCGACGTCGTGCAGGCGTTCGTTGGGTGATGTCCTTGGCTTTGCGAACTGTCCGGCGATCCTTCCGACCTTCACCACGGGCAACCCCGCCGCGTAGGTCAGGACGACGGCCATCTGCAGGATGATCTTCAGCTTGTCCCGGATCGCATTCGCCGAGAAGTCGCCGAAAGCCTCGGCGCAATCTCCTGCTTGAAGCAGGAACGCCTCGCCTCGGGCGACCTCGGCCAACGAGCTCTGCAGCGACCGGGCCTCGCCGGCGAAGACGAGAGGCGGGACCGCTCGGAGCTCGGTCAGTACGTTCTCCATCTCGAGAGGATCGGGCCACTCCGGTTGCTGGGCCGCGGGGAATCCCTGCCATGAGGCCGGCTCCCAGGGGCGCTGCTGTTCGGTTCGCATGACATGAATCGTCGCGTGGAATCGAGCCCACCGTGGCACCATGGGTTCGTGGTTCACAGGTGAAGACTCAAGATCTGGTCGATCTCGCCGACATCGAGGACGCTCGCAAGCGTCTCGAGGGCGTCGCCGTAGCCACACCGCTCGATCGTTCCAGGGCGCTGTCAGACGTGATCGGCGGCCCCGTGTACATCAAATGCGAGAACCTCCAACGCACGGGTTCCTTCAAGATCAGAGGCGCCTACAACCTGATCTCCCGCTTGGATGAGGACACCCGCCGGCGAGGGGTGGTCGCCGCCTCGGCCGGCAACCACGCTCAAGGCGTGGCGCTGGCCGCTTCACTACAAGACGCTCCTTCGACGGTTTTCATGCCCTCTTCCGCGTCGCTCCCCAAGGTCGAAGCCACTAAGCGCTACGGCGCTCGAGTCGTTCTGACGGGAAAGGATTTCGGCGAGGCGTACTCGGCTGCATGGGAGCACGCCGAGAAAGAGGACCAATTCTTCGTGCACCCCTTCGATCATCCCCACGTCATCGCGGGGCAGGGAACGATCGGGTGTGAGATCGCGGAACAAGCTCCCGACATCAAGACGCTCGTCGTGCCCGTTGGTGGTGGTGGATTGATCTCGGGTGTGGCGGCGGCGATCCGGCGTTTGCTCCCCGAAGTGAGGATCGTCGGGGTTCAGGCAGCCGGCGCAGCATCGTTCCCACCGTCGATCGAGCAGGGTCATCCGGTGAAGCTCGAACAGATGTCGACGATCGCGGACGGTATAGCCGCGAACACGCCGGGAGATCTGACCCTCGCCCACGTCAGCCAGCTCGTCGATGATGTGGTCGTCGTCACCGATGATGCGATCGCGGAGGCTCTCGTCTTCTGTGCCGAGCGGATGAAGATGGTCCTGGAGCCTGCCGGCGCGGCGGGTGTGGCCGCTCTGATGAGCGGGCTCGGCAACGTCACCCCACCCGTGGGAGTCGTTCTGTCCGGCGGCAACATCGACCCGCTCCTGTTGTTGCGGGTGATCCGCTTCGGGCTCAGCGCCTCGGGTCGCTACTTCGCTTTCCACACACGGATCCCGGATCATCCGGGGGAATTGCACCGTTTGTTGGGATTGGTTGCCGACCTCGGGGCCAACATCGTCGGGGTGGAGCACCATCGCGAGGGCGTCGCCGTCCATCTCGGCGAGGTGGTCGTTGCGTTGCAGGTGGAAACCCGGGGACCGGATCACATCCAGGTACTCGTCGAGCGCCTGGTCGAAGCGGGATATTCACCCGAACGCCTGTAGCCGGGAAAGCTTCCACCCGTCTCGTGCGTTATCAAAGAGTGATGGATATCAGCTTGGATCACAGCGACGTGAGGGACCTGGTGCTCGGTTTCCTACACGAGGACATCGGTCGTGGAGATGTAACGACCGAGTCGGTCGTGCCGGCGGACGCGTCCGGGCGGGCTCGGATCGAAGCTCGGGAAGCCGCCGTGATCGCCGGACTACCTTTGGTGCGCGCTTGCTTCGAGTTGGCCGATGACGATCCCATCGAGTGGCAACCGAAGGTTCAAGAAGGTGGAAGCGCCGAGGCGAACGAGACCCTTGTAGTTATCGAAGGCCGGTTGGGCGCGATCCTTACCGCCGAGCGCACCGCCCTGAACCTGCTCGGTCATCTGTCGGGGATAGCGACCCTCACCGCTCGCTTCACGAGCGCGATCGAAGGCACGAAGGCAAAGGTCGTCGATACGCGAAAGACGACTCCGGGGTTGAGAGCCCTCGAGAAGTACGCGGTCCGAGTGGGCGGCGGCACCAATCACCGTTCCGGTTTGGATGATGGAGTTTTGATCAAGGACAATCACATCGCAGCGGTCGGCGGGATCACTTCCGCCGTGGAGCGCGCCAAGACATCGGTGCCCCACGGACTCAAGGTCGAGGTCGAGGTCGAGGACATCGCCGGGCTCGAAGAGGCGATCGCAGCGGGCGCCGATGTAGTCCTCCTGGACAACATGACGGTCGACGAGGTGCGCGCGTGCGTCGATCGCGCGGCCGGGGGTGTCCTCCTGGAGGCATCCGGAGGAATCTCACTGGACAACGTTGCCGACTATGCGGCTACCGGCGTGGACCTGATCTCGGTTGGTGCGCTGACGCACTCGGCCCCCAACATCGATGTCGCTCTGGAGGTCGAGCACTAGTGGTCATGACCCCGGCTGCGGCCGCCGACCTGAGCGACGAGGGCCTGCACGCGGAGGAATGGAGCGCGGAGGTCAAGCGTCTTGCTCGCGAGAAGGACGCGATCATCGTCGCCCATAACTATCAGGTTCCGGCGATCCAAGACGTAGCCGACTTCGTCGGCGATTCACTGGAGCTCTCGCGCGTTGCTGCTGAGGTGGACGAATCCACGATCGTGTTCTGCGGCGTTCACTTCATGGCAGAAACCGCGAAGATCCTGGCTTACGACAAGCGGGTGATAATCCCGGACGCGGGTGCGGGCTGTTCGCTTGCCGCTTCGATCACGGCCGACGAACTGCGCGCATGGAAAGCTGAACACCCGGGCGCGAGTGTCGTCTTCTACGTTAATACGACTGCCGAAGTGAAAGCAGAGTGCGACTACGTCTGCACATCGGCGAACGCGGTCAAGGTCGTCGAAGCGATCCCTCCCGACAAAGAGATCCTGTTCGGCCCGGATATGTTTCTGGGCGAGCACGTGAAGCGCGAGACGGGTCGACAGAACATGCGCATCTGGATGGGTGAATGCCACGTTCATGCGGGGATCGAGCCCAGCGATATCCAGGACACCATGGCCGCGCACCCGGATGCCGAGCTTCACATCCACCCTGAATGCGGTTGTGCGTCGCAGGCCCTTTACATGCTGTCGACGGGGGACCTTCCGGCGGATAGATCGTTCGTTCTGGGCACGGGAGGCATGGTTCGCAGGGCCCGAGCTTCCGACGCGAGCGAATTCATCGTCGCGACGGAGACGGGGATGCTCCATCGGTTGCGGAAAGAGAACACGGTGGGAAACTTCATGCCGGCGAACGAGAAGGCAGAATGCGTCTATATGAAGATGATCACTCCCAAGAAGCTGCTGCGCTCCCTTCAAACCGGAGAGACTGAAGTCACTGTGCCTCTGGACATCGCAGAACGGGCCCGGCTCCCGATCGAGCGCATGATCGCGATCGGATGACATCGACTCGGTTTCCACGTCTCTTGGTAGCGGTTTGCATGCTGGCGTTCCCCGCGTGCGCGGGCGATGCCGACGTGGCGCAAACCGACCCCACACCGCCACCGGCGAGTCCTTCGGCTTCCCCCGCGGAAGAATTTGAGCTGGGGGAGCTGGCGCCGCCCGATTTCGCCGGTGGGGGCCTCGGTCTGTGGACCAAGGACAAGTTCTTCACGATCTACGAGAAGCCCACCAAGAGCTCTCGCTCGACCCGTCTGAAGGCATGGAACCCCTTGGGTCAGCGCCTTCGGTTGCTGGTGCTGGACACGGCCGAGATGACCGAAGGGGGCGGATGGTTCAAGGTGCTCGTTCCGGAGCGACCCAACGGTTCGAAGGGGTGGATCCGTTCCGATCCGAAGGACATGAAGGTCGACCAGCTCCCGGCACGGATCGAGGTCGATCTTTCGGAGCGCCGGCTCGAATATTTCGAGGCGGGAAAGCTCGTCCGCACGGCAAGGGTCGGGATCGGACAAGACCAGTACCCGACCCCGACGGGCACGTTCTACATCTGGGCGTCGGTCCCACAGCCGTCCCCGACCGGGCCCTACGGGCGGTTCGCGCTCGGACTCAGTGGGTTCTCACCGGTGCTTAGCGACTGGCCGGGTGGGGGACGTTCGGCGATCCACGGCACCGCGGTCGAGTCTGATCGCGGGCAAAAGGTCTCTCATGGGTGCGTCCGCGTTTTCAACAAGGACATGCGCAAGCTCGAGAAGTTGCCGCTCGGCACACCGGTCCTGATCGAGGCTTAAGGCTGCTCTTCGTCCCGCTTCGGTGACGCCGCGACGCCCGTAACGGACGCGACGATCCCGACCAGTGCTGCAACAGCGACGAGGGTCAGACCGAACGCAGGAGAAGGATCCCCGATCCTGTTCATCTCTTCGTAGAACAGCTCGTCGATCCCGCGGTAGTCGGCGATCGATATCCCACCCATCACCATCGAGCACCAGAACGCGATCCATGCGTAAAGCGATCGCTTGCGGATCACAAGGAAGAGAGCTGACAACAGGATCGCTCCGGCTAGGGCAACTACGACCCATCCATCCGATGTGTCCATGCCGGTGAAGGCATCGAGCCGGTTCGCCTGGTCGGCCGGAACCCGCTCCGGGGGTTGGATCGTGACCCACTCGAGAAAGGCGCCTCCCACGGCGGCGATCCCCGCTCCGAACAGCAATGCAGCCGCAACAGTGCGAGCTTTGTCGAAGTAATCACGGCCTTCTTGTCTCTCCATAAGGGGCAATTACCCTAGTGGGCATGAGCGATAAGAGACGCACCATGCTGGCGTTCCACGCCCATCCCGACGATGAGTCGTCGAAGGGATCGGGAACGATGGCTCGTTACGCGGCCGAGGGCGTGCGCGTCGTTCTGGTCTGCGCAACCGGCGGCGAAGAAGGCGAGATACTGAATCCCCGCATGGATCGTCCGGGCATCAAGGAGCGGATGCCGGAGATCAGAGCCGCCGAGCTCGAGACCGCGTGTGACTTACTGGGGGTCGAGCGCATCTATCAACTCGGCTATCGCGACTCCGGGATGCCGAAGACACCGAGCAATGATCATCCCAACTCGTTCTGGAACGCCGATCCCGAGGAAGCGGTCGGCAAGATCGTCGAGATAATCCGTGCCGAGCGCCCCGAAGTCATCCTTTCCTACGACGAGTCCAAGGGGTACGAGCATCCCGATCACATCCGAGTGCACGAATGGGGGGCTAGAGCGTTCCGCGAAGCTGGCGACGGAGAGCGTTTCCCAGACGCCGGCGCACCTTGGCAGCCGTCGAAGCTCTATTACTTCGCCACGTTCAGCAAAGCTCGATTCACGATGCTGCACGAAGCTGCAGCCGCGGAGGGTATCGAGAGCCCGTTCGCCGGGTGGCTCGACCAATGGGACCAGATGGGTTTCGAAGACCCAAAGGTCACCGCCCAGATCGACGTTGCCGATTACGTCGAGCTACGCAGCAAGGCGTTGCTCGCGCACGCGACCCAGATCGATCCGGACAGTTTCTGGTTCGCGATCCCCGACGAGATGCAGAAGAAGGTCTATCCGTGGGAGGACTACACGCTCGTCGAAACTAAAGTGCCGACCGAGGTTCCCGAGGACGACCTGTTCGCCGGTGTCCGGGAGGTCGCGTGATCCTCGCGGGCACGACGCCGGATGCCGCCACCGTCACACCCGGTATCGGCGGATTCCTCACGTTCTTCATCCTCGCCGTCGTGGTGGTGCTGCTGGTGCTCAACATGAGCAAGCACCTGCGGCGGATCGACGCTCGCGCCGCCGAGGACGAGGCCAGGGAGGCTGCCGAGCGCGAGCGCGAGCCCGGGTCCGAGGCCGGGGCGACGTCCGACACCGAGCCCGGTGCCGGAGCCGCGACCGCCCCCGAGGTCGGATCTGCACCGGCTGACGACCTCGGCGAGCGGGACCGGTGAGCCTGCGGGTCGCCGTCGCACAGCTCGCGGCGACCGACGACGGCGCGGCCGGTACCGAGGCCGCCGCCGAGCTGGTCGCCCGGGCCGCCGAGACCGGCGCTCGGCTCGTGCTGCTGCCCGAGTACGCCCTGGCGTGGGCGCCGCGGCTGCACACCGGGCTGGCCGCCGAGCACGCGCGATTCGCGCGCGGGCTGGCATCGGCTGCCGCGAGCCATGGGGTCTGGGTGATCGCCGGGACGTTGGTGCCCGACGGCGATCGGATGCGCAACGTCGCGCTCGCGGTCGGCCCTGACGGCA
>DASQLQ010000019.1:0-12519 GCA_035629935.1 Actinomycetota bacterium | reverse complement strand
GTGCGAACCACTTGGATATCCCGACCCTTTTCCCCAGGCCTGTCCGTGCGGAAGGATTCGCGTACCAGAGAGGTGATGTCAGAGATCTGGGAGGGGGAACCGAAGGGGTTCTCGCAGAGTGTAACCACCACCAGGTCCGATAGCAAGAGTCGATACGGCCCCATATAGCCGCGTAGGTACTCGGGATCGACCGAAGCCGGGATCACCAGGATCGTCGAATCCGCGAACGCGGGGGGTATCGCCGAGCCCGATCCTTCGAGCAGAGTGATGTCGCCGGGAAGCTCATTGGACATCTCGACCCCTCGGGGCACGTTGGAGAGCTCCACCCCTCCGGCGATCCCGCCACCACAACGACGGCAACCGACCGTCGGTACCCGACCGAGCAATGCGTCCTCGATGTAATCGGAGGCCGCGTGGCGGCCCTGCTCGGCGATCTCTAGAAGGTCCTTCGGTCCAAGCTCGATCTTGTCGCCGCGCAGTACCTGGGGCTCCTGCGGCCCACCGCGACCCATCGACACGATCACGGGCTTCCGCCCCACGCCGGTTAGGACGCGTGCAGCGAAACCAGTCACGGCGGTCTTGCCGGTTCGTTTCCCGGTACTGATGACCGCCACAGAGGGCCGGGTTGAGATCCGCGGTCTAGGTGGTGGCCTGAAGGCAAAGTCCGCCCCGACGTACTCGACGCCCCGGTCTAGCGCCACCGAAGCAAGAGCGAATCGACGCCGGTTGTCGAGCACCGGCTCGTCGGACAGATCGAGCACGGCGTCCGGCGAGTGCTCATCGATCAAGTTTTGGAGCAGTGAACGAGCATCGTCACCGGCCTTCACCGGGACGCCGGCGATCTCGTCAAGGCCCTCGGCAGGAAGCTTCTCCTTACCGCCGACCAGCAGAGCAACCACCACTTCGTTGCCACTATCCGCGACTTCGCTCAGGGCAGCCTCGAGCACGGGCGGGTAATGCTCGCCGTCGATGACCGCTATGTATCTGATACCGGCCTCCTGCATGTGGGGGAAGATGATCGAGACTCGATCGAGGGATTCACAGGTAACTCTATGCTCGCCGTTATGAAGAGCGACGACACGACAGACGTGGTTCGCGGACCCGTTACTCCCGCTCGCGGCGGCGTCTCAGGAGGAGCGATCCTCACCGGGGTCGTGGTTTCGTTCGGGTGCATGTTCCTGCTCTCAGCGGTGGTTGCGGGAGTCCTCGCGACGATCGGCGTGGGCGGGGACGAGCTGTCCGACGCGCCGGTGGAGGTCGGGGTGGGGGCCGGCATCGTCTTGGTTGCTACCCAGTTGGTCGCCTACCTATGGGGTGGGTACACGGCCGGACGCATGGGTCGGGGGGCCGGGCTCGCGAACGGCGTTCTGGTGCCGCTGGTCGCTCTCCTAGTGGCCGTCGTCGTCGGCGCGATCGCCGCAGTGATGGGCACCACCGCCAACCTCAATCTTCCGTTCCAGGCCTATCGCTTACCGGTACAGGACGACTATCTTGTGGATTGGGGAATCGGCACCGGCATCGCAAGCCTGGTCGCTATGTTCCTGGGAGGTGCGATAGGTGGAGCGTTGGGCACGCGATGGCACTCGAGGCTGGAACGAGCCGCTATACAAGGCGACGGGAGCTCGGATTCCACCCAAACCCGGACAACCACGACCACTGATTGAGGCGGGGGACGAAGGACCGGTCCTCCAGGGGGCGAACCTTCCTTCTATGAAGAGATTTCTGAGTGTCGCGCTCGCAGCCATGCTGTCACTTGCCTTGCTGGCTCCCGCGAAGGCTCAGGTTCCCGTCGAGTGGCTGGAGTCGGGCGGCACCCTGTTCGCAGGAGGCGGCACGAACCTGAGTAACGGCATCTTCTTCCCCGGGACCGCCATCTATGACGGCGAGCAGTTCCAGGGGATGCCTCCGATGCAGATCGCACGAGGCACCGACCTCGACTTCGTGAACCTCGATATATCGGCCGTGACCAACGGACACCAGATCGTGTCGTTCAAGCGCAAGAACCGTCGCCCATTGATCAGATCCCCACGAGTGGATGGCCCCGGGATGGCAACGGTCATCACCTCGCACCTGAAACCCGGTGTCTATCCGTTCTTCTGCTCGATCCACTTCGGCATGTACGGACAGATCGAGATCGTCCCCGCGCTCTAGCTCGAGGTTTTACGGCTCGGAACGAGCCCCTTCCGGTTCCCACTCGGAAACGAACACGCGCCAACCGGCGTTGCGCGTTCGACACACCCTCCGGATCTGCTCAGCCCTTGTTGCCGACTCGGGACGCGGCACAACGATGAGTAGCGAAGGCCCCGCTCCGGCTAGAGCAACGGGCAGGCCTGCCTCCTTCAACTCGGCGTGCACCGCTGCGGTTTCAGGCATCAGTCGCAAGCGGTGGGGTTCGTGCAACTTGTCTTCCATCGCATCAGCCAAGACATCGGCACCGGCACCGGTCGAGATCGCAGCAACGAGCAACGCAGCACGTGCCGCAGTGAACTGAGCATCGGCGAAGGTAACGTCGGCCGGGAGCGCCCGTCTTGCTTCCGATGTCGGGAAGCCCTCGCGTGGAACAGCGATGATCGGCACGAGGCGGTCGTTGGGCTCCAAGCGGAAGTAACGAAGGTCTGCGTCACCGGCTTCACCGTCTCCGGTCCGGTAACAAACGACCAGGCCCCCAAGAAGCGCCGGAAGAACGTTGTCCGGATGACCTTCGAGGGAGGTTGCAAGCTGGACCATCTCGATCTGTGGAACGGTACGACCGGTTACCGCCCGGGCGGCGAACAATCCGCCGACCACAGCCGCGGCCGACGACCCCAACCCAGAAGCGAGCGGGATCGGGTTCTTGACCCTCACCGCGTATCCCGGCGGCCGGCGACCGACATGGTCGAAGAAGACATTCATGGCCCGGATCACGAGATTCGACTCGTCCTGTGGAAGGTGATCGGCTCCCTCACCCTCGACCATGATCTCGACCGAATCGCGACGAGGTTCGATCTCGATCTCTAGGTACATATGGATCGCCACGCCCAGCGCGTCGAATCCCGGACCGAGGTTGGCGACGGTGGCAGGAACGCGGACTTTTACGGCAGCAGGCATCTTGCTCCCATCACGGCCGGATCCGTTCGAAGATCTCGACTCCGCCGGAGGAGGCAACGCTGAACGCGATCGCCAGCGCGAACAACAACCCGAGAAGAATCAAGAAGACGGTCCCGATCCAACCCAGCACGATGCCTGCGACGGCAAGGCCCCGACCTTGTTCGGCACCCCCGGAGCGGTCGATCTGGCGCTTGCCCTTGTAGCCGAAGATCAGGGCGAGTACCGAGGGGATCAGGGGGAAACCCGTGAGCCCAACTATGCCGAGGACCAGAGAAGCGATGGCGAACCCATTCGTGGCCCCGAACTGAACGCCTCCCGGAGGAACGGACGGCTCGGTCGCGTAGGTCGAAGTAGTTGGATCCGGCTCGATACTCATGGCGAGCAAGATAGTGCGGTCACGGAGAAAGGTCGAGTTCTTCGAGGATCGGCTCGACCCGGGCCGGTACCAGCTTGGGCCGAGGCGCACCGGCGATGGCCCAATCGGGGTCCTTCAGGCCGTGGCCGGTCAGGACGCAAACACATGTAGCACCCGAAGGAAGCGTCCCCCGCTCGTGCAACTGTCTGAGCCCGGCCAAACTGGCAGCAGATGCAAGCTCTACGAAGATGCCCTCTTCGGCCAGCGAACGATAGGCCTCCAATATCTCCTTGTCCCGAACGGAGCCGATCATCCCCCCGGAGGATCCGGCAGCGTCCGTCGCTCCCTCCCAAGAGGCCGGGTTCCCGATCCTTATCGCGGTCGCGATCGTCTTGGGGTCGTCGATCGCCTCACCGCGCACGATCGGGTTCGCTCCTTCGGCCTGGAAACCGCACATCTGCGGCAACGAGTCCGACCAGCCATGCTGTTGTGCTTCGCGGTACCCCCGCCAGTAAGCGGTGATGTTTCCCGCATTGCCCACCGGCATCGCGTGAACGTCGGGAGCGCGTCCGAGAGCT
The DNA here is from genome assembly GCA_035629935.1 of Actinomycetota bacterium. Classification (GTDB taxonomy): domain Bacteria; phylum Actinomycetota; class CADDZG01; order CADDZG01; family WHSQ01; genus DASQLQ01. The sequence continues at coordinate 8,499 of DASQLQ010000019.1, read as the reverse complement.
TCGACGATCTCGAAGGCCGAGGTTTTCTGACCCTCGATGCGATACGGATTGATCGAGTTGACGATCGTGATGGGGCGCGATTGGGCCATCTCCTTGATCAGGTTCAGAGCGGCATCGAAGTTGCCGGCGATCTCGAGGACCCTCGCACCGTGAACCATCGCTTGTGCGAGTTTCCCGAGAGCCACGTTCCCCTGGGGTATCAGTACGGCGCAGACCATGTTCGCTCTCGCCGCGTACGCGCTGGCCGAGGCGGACGTGTTTCCCGTCGAAGCACACACCACGACTCGGGACCCTTCCTCCAAAGCCTTCGAGATGGCGAGAGTCATCCCCCGGTCCTTGAACGACCCCGTCGGATTCAGTCCCTCGTATTTCAACCACACCTGAGCATCCAACTCGGTCGACAAGCGCTCCGAGTAGATGAGCGGCGTGTTCCCTTCGTCGAGCGTGACGATCGGTGTCGCCTCGGACACCGGCAGGTAATCGAAATAACGACGGATCACACCCCTCTTGCCTGCGACGGTGAGGGGGCCTGTAGACACGATCAACCCCGCTCGGAAGCGCCTTCGACCCGCATCGTCGAGTCGATGTTCTTGACGACGTCCAGGGACTGCAGGTCGGTGAACGTCGCCTGGTGCTCGCCTTCGGTCGCGGTGTGCGTAACCAGCACCAGTGAGGCTTCGTCCCCCACACCTTCCTGTCGCACGCTTGCGATCGAAACGTTGTGGTTCGCGAACGCGCCGGCAACGTTGGACAGAACACCCGACTGATCGAGGACGGAGAGAACGATGTAGTAGCGAACATGAGACTGGTCCTGGGGCCGGATCCGAGCCGGGACGTAACAGGTACAACCCGGGGACTTGCCACCGGTGACGACGTTTCTTGCGATCTCGACTATGTCTCCCACGACGGCCGACCCGGTCGGTGGCCCGCCCGCTCCCCGTCCCAGGAACATCAATTCCCCTACCTCTTCTCCTTCGACGAAGACCGCGTTGAACACATCGCGCACACTCGCCAGCGGATGGGTCTTGGGGATCATCGCCGTATGCACGCGAGCAGAGATCTCGCCTTCATCGAGCTCTGCAACAGCAAGGAGCTTCACCTCGTACCCGAGATCGTGAGCGGCTGCGATGTCCGAGGAAGTCACCTTCGAGATGCCTTCGCGATGCACATCCCCCGCTCGAACGCGAGCGTTGAACGCGATCGAGGCGAGGATCGCCAGTTTCTGCGCGGCATCGAAGCCTTCGATGTCGGCTGAAGGATCTAGCTCTGTGTACCCGAGGTGTTCGGCTTCCTGAAGAGCCTCGGCGAAGGATCCGCCCGTCTCGGACATGCGAGTGAGGATGAAGTTCGTCGTCCCATTGACTATCCCCATCACCCGTCGGACGCGATCGCCGGAGAGTGACTCTTTCATCGGCCGGATGATCGGGATGCCTCCCCCGACCGACGCTTCGAACAGCAGATCGACACCCGCTGCATCGGCCGCCTCCATCACGTCTTGGCCGAGGGTCGACAGAAGCTCCTTGTTGGCCGAGACGATGTGCTTGCCATTCTTGATGGCCTCGAGGATCAGATCCCGCGCCGGCTCGATACCGCCCATGACCTCCACCACTATCTGCACATCGGGGTCGGTCACGACCTGCCACGGGTCTGTCGTCAGAACCTCTGGAGGGAACTCGATCTCGCGGTGCTTCGCCAAACTGCGCACCGCAACCCGGCTCACCTCGATCTCGACCCCGGCCCGCTGGGCTATATCGGACGCGTGATCCCGCAGGATGCGGGCCGTCGATCCACCCACGATCCCGCATCCCAGCAGCCCAACCTTGACCTTTTCAGTCTCCAGTGCCACAGAATCCCTCCGAAACAGCGGTCGCTACTAAGAAGTTACGACGATGTGGGTAGGTGGGAGGCCAAGTGGTGGAGGTGGGCGGGTCAGTCAGAGGTGAGCACTATCAGCTGATCGGACTCACCGAAGGTGAGCACCCGGGTTTTCTCGGGGTTCACGACAACGTTCGAAACCGGGCTCCCGTTCGTCTTGGCGGTGCGATAGCCGATCGCCACCTCTCCCCGAGCGGCCGCCGACCGAACGGCAGCGGAGAATGGGACCTCGGCCCCCACCGGCACGTAAGCGGAGGCCGGCTTCAGCACCATCTCGGCCCGATCCGAATCGAAGAGGTCCTGGAAGAGCGGATCCAACTTCGGGTTCTCGGCGAGCTGCGCCAGCAGAAGGCTGACGAGCTGCTCGCTGATGATGAAGTCGTCGGGATTGGCAACACGCGCTAGGGCCACGTCCGCAGGTTCGAGAAGCTCGGTGACGATCGAGACCTTGCCCTCGAGTCCCTTCTCCCTGAGCACCTGCCGCAATTGGACGAGAGTCATAAGCGCCCGCGCATCCGACCTAGCCGGAGGGATCGTTCGGTAACACATGACGATGACATGATCGAAGTTGCCTCCCACGAGGAGCTCTTCGAGAACTCGATGATCCGTCACGTCACCTTGACTCGATGCGACCGTCAGATGTTCGAAACGATCGTCGCTGTGCGGGGACTCTTTCCCGACGATGTCGGGATCGTACGCAACGTGCACATGACTCCCGGGGGCCAAGTATCCATCCAGCTGCCGAAGGATCAGTGGGCCGAGGAAACTCCAGCCGATCATCAGGATGCGCTCGACCAGCTCGGGCTCGGCGACACGAGCGGGAGGCCCAAGCTCGTGGTCGCGGATATCGCCCGAGAAGACGACTGTGTCGTCATCCTCGGATATCGCGATGACCTCGTCGCCATCCTGAAGCACGGTCGACATGGCTGGGTTGAGCTCGATCCGCCCGTCGGCGAAATGGATGCCGATCAAAGACGAGTCGTTGTAGGCGAGCAGCGCGTTCCCGAACGTTGTACCGGTCAGACGCGGCTCAGCCGCGAAATAGATCTCGTCGCCGTCGAAGTCGAGTAGCTCTTGGTACACCGCGCTTAAGCCGGACTGCCGGCAGACCTGAGCCGTTATGCGCGCTATGACGTCGTTGGACACCACCGTCGAGATTCGCTCTCTTGTCGTTCGGCGCAGCGCGGCCGCGTTGCCCTCTTCCATCAACTCGGCAACGACGTTCAGTCTCTTGAAGTCTTCGTCGATGGTTAGAAGTGCGAGAACTGCCTTGACGACCTCCGCGTCGGCGCCCTCCTCGGCCCCCGCAAGGATCACGACCGACTTCGCCTCGAGGGGATTTGCGATCTCGAGATCGACCGGATCGGCAGGGTTCCCGGTCCGACAGACGACACGAGTGTGTTTGTTGAACTTCACGCGCGCTCGGAGCTCGTCTTCCATCACGACCTTGTCTTCGGGAGCCAGAACGACGATCGACGAGCGGGGCTGGTTCTCGTTGGCGATCATCAACTCCGAGATGATCGTGATGATCTTGGGCGACCAACCCAGGATCAGGGTGTGCCCGGATTCGAGAACCAACGAGCGACCCTTCCTGAGCTCGTCGAGCTTCGTGCTGATACCAGTCGCGAGCAAACCGATGAGCGTGCTGACGATGAAGATGCCGCCCAGGGTCACCATCAGCCCCACGATCCGAAAAGCCGGTGCGACGTCGGCGCCGATTACCCCGGGGTCGAGTGTGCGAACGAGGCTCACCCACATCGCTTCGATGAAACTGACGCTGTCCTCGCCGACCGAACCCACGTCGCCGTACGTCACGCCCAGGGCCATGAGGACCAGGGCGGCGGCGGCGATGAGGGCCAGGGTTGCGAGCCCCAGCCACAGCACCAGAGCGATGGTGCCCCGCGCGAGCAGATTGTCGAAGCGGTAGCGGAGCCGCTGCCGCAGGGTGTGGGTGGTGGTCACGTCCCTAGGGTGACGAAGGAGACCACGCCCCGCAAGGGCCATTACTAGTCAAAGAGGGCTGCCGTCGAGCCTTCGGTCGAGCCGGAGCAGATCCTTGGTGGATTCGCGCTCCACGATGACTGTGGGCGTACCGTCTTGAACCATCACGATCGCGGGTCTCGGCACGCGGTTGTAGTTCGACGCCAGCGCGTACGTATAGGCACCCGTCGCAGGGATACAGAGCAGGTCACCCGTGGAGATGTCCTCGGGCAGATGAACGTCGCGGATCAGCACGTCACCCGACTCGCAATGTTTGCCTGCCACGGTCACGAGCGGTCCGTGCGGCACCTGCGGGCGGTTGGCCAGCAACGCTTCGTACTTCGCTCCGTAGAGCGCGGGCCTGATGTTGTCGGACATGCCGCCGTCAACAGAGACATAGGTCCGCACACCAGGGATCCTCTTAACGGTCCCGACGCGATAAAGAGTGACTGCTGAGGAACCGACCAACGATCGACCGGGCTCGACGAAGACCGCGGGCATCTGCAGGCCCCTGGCTTCGAACACGCGCTGTGCCTCTTCTCGGAACCTCCGCGTCGAATCCTGTGGATCGGGAGTCATCTCGTCTTTCGTATGAGCGATCCCCAAGCCACCGCCGATGTTGAGCTCGGACGCACTGAAACCGAACCGGTCCTTGGCCTCGACGAGAAGGTCGGCCAAGCGTTCGATAGCGAGATCGAACGCCGTCAGCTCGAAGATCTGGGAGCCGATGTGTGCATGGACACCCGTGAGCTCACAACCGGGAAGCTCCATGGCCCGCTTCACGGCGTCAAGCGCGATCCCGTCGGCCAAGCTGAACCCGAACTTAGAATCTTCTTGTCCGGTCTGCACGAACTCGTGCGTGTGGGCCTCGACCCCGGGTGTCACGCGGATCAGAAGCTTGGTCTTCACGCCAACTTCCGCGATGCGATCGATCTCCTCGAAGGAATCCACGACGATCCGACCGATACCGGCGTCCCGGGCCTGCTCGAGCTCTGCGATCGATTTGTTGTTCCCGTGGAACAAGAGTCGCTCGGGAGGGAATCCCGCTGCTAGGGCCGTGCTCAGCTCGCCCCCGGAGCAGACGTCCATGTTGAGACCGAGTGACGCGACCAGCTCACAGATCGCTACGCAGCAAAGAGCTTTGCCCGCATAGAAGACGTGGTCGGCGCCGAGAGAGGCTGAGTATGCAGCGGCGCGCGACTCGAGGTTCTTGCGATCGAAGACGATCAGGGGGGTGCCGAAAGTCTCGGCCAGCTCGACGGTGTCAATCCCGCCGATCTCCAACCGGCCGGCATCGTTGACCTCTGCTGTCTCTGGAAGCACGCTTCGCATGCCCAAAAGGTTACGGCAGAGTGGTTAATCGTCCTTCCAGAACCAGCCGGCACTCCCCGCCTACTGCAACGCGGCCCTCTTCGCTTCGCAATCCCATGTGACACGGCCGACCCATCTCGACACCTTGGATTACCGAAACGTCGACGACACCCAGGCGATCAGCCAGATAGATACCGAGACCTGCAGCAGCGGAGCCGGTAGCCGGGTCCTCCATGACGCCGAAACCAGGCCAGTACCCACGAGCTCGCAGCTCGCCCGGTGCGGAGGGAGCGAAGCAATACGCCCCACCGAGCCCGGCCTCGGCCAGGAGCCCGGGGTCCGGTGAGCTCCGACCCAAGACGCCGACATCCTTGAGAGGCACCATGAGCTGCTGCAACCCGGCGTCAGCGAAGGCCGGCGCCAACTCGGTCCCATCCCACGAAAAGCCGATGTCTGAAGGCTCGATTCCGAGAGCGGACGCTAGAGCAGCTCGATCTTCTCGATCGGGCTCGGCTGAGCCAGATCGCTCGAACCACAACGAGTCGCCCGACCGGCGCACCGTTGTCTCACCTGCGGCGGATCTCTGGATCGCTACGTCGCCCTCGAGCCGGCCGAGATGTCTCAGGGCCCAGGTCGTGCCGATGGTTGGGTGCCCGGCAAACTCGAGCTCCGATGCCGGAGTAAAGATCCTCACTTCGTAACCATCACCATGAGCGCCTGTGACGAATGCTGTTTCTGAGAGATTCATCTCACGAGCGATCGATTGCATCTGTTCACCCGATAGCGATCCTGCATCGGGGAAGACGGCAAGAGGGTTGCCTTCGTAGGGATGATCGGTGAACACGTCGACCTGAAGGAATTCCATCACATCTTCTCCGGGGCACCGACACCGAGGAGTCCCAAGCCCGCTGCGATCACAGATCTCGTCGCGATGCAGAGCCCGAGTCGAGCCGACGTGAGTCCTTCATCGTCGGTTATCACCTTGCAATCCCTGTAGAAGCTGCTGAACGAGCTTGCCAGTTCCTCGACGTAGCGCGTGATCCGTTGGGGAGATCTGCGATTCGCGGCCTCGATCACTTCCTCCTCGAACGACGCGAGTTTGCGCATCAACTCGTCCTCGCTCGGGTGCTCGAGACGCTCGAGCGGCGCTTGCGCGGGATCGGTCGTGTGTCCCTCCTCGTCGGCCTTCCTCAAGATCGAGCAGATCCGGGCGTGCGCGTACTGCACGTAATACACGGGGTTCTCAGGCGCCTGCTCCTTGACCAACGCGATGTCGAAATCGACGGGCTGCTCGAGAGAACGGGTCAAGAACGTGTAACGGGCAGCATCGACCCCAACCTCATCCACGAGCTCATCCAGGGGGATAACAACACCGGCCCTCTTGGAGGCGCGAACCGATTCGCCCCCTCTCAAGAGGTTCACGATCTGGACTAGTCGCACCTCGACATGCTCGCGACCTGAAGCCAGAGCGTCCGCGGCTGCATGCAGACGGGCGATCGTTCCATGGTGGTCCGCCCCCCAGAGGTAGATCAAATGATCGAATCCTCTGCGGAACTTGTCGACGAGATACGGCATGTCGGATGCGATGTAAGTGGTGCCGCCGTCTGCTTTGACGACGACTCGGTCTTTGTCGTCTCCGAGCGCCGATGACTTGAACCAGACCGCGCCGTCGCGTTCTTCGATCAATCCCTTCTCGCGAAGCGCCTCGATCACAGTCCCGACATCGCCGCGCTCGTGCAAGGTGTGCTCGTTGAACCAAACATCGAACGTGGTGCCGAAACGCTCGAGGGAGGCCCTTATCGACTCGAGCATCTTGGCAAGGCCGACCTCCCTCAGCTTCTGCAAGCGCTCGTCCTCGGGCAGCCCGAGCAATGAGTCGCCCAACTCGTCGGCGATCTCGTTGGCGACGCGCGTGATGTCTTCGCCCTGGTAGCCGTCCTCGGGCAGGTCGGCGGAACGGCCGAAGCGCTGCAAATAACGGGCTTCCAGGGAGCGCGCGAACAACGTCATCTGCCGACCGACGTCGTTGATGTAGTACTCCCTGACAACGGAATGACCGGTTGCCTCGAGCAGGTTGGAGATGGTGTCCCCCACCGCGGCATGTCTACCGTTGACCACGTTCATCGAACCCGTTGGATTGGCGGAGATGTACTCGACGTTGACCTTCTTGCCTGCTCCGAGATCGGACCGTCCAAAGCCCGATCCCGCGTTGGCAGCACGGCGCACCACGTCGTGAAGCCATGTCGGCGAAAGATAGAAGTTCAGGAAGCCGGGCCCGGCAACCTCGACCCGTTCGATCAGGTCCGATCCGGGAAGGCGCTTGATGAGCTCTTCCGCCAACGCGCGCGGGTTCGTCTTCCCTTGCGCGGCGGTCAACGCGGCGTTAGTTGCCCAATCTCCGTGCTCTCTCTTGCGCGGTCGTTCGAACTCGATGGCGGGGAGCGCTGAGCTCTCGATGACGCCGTCGTCCACGGCAGCCTGCATCGCTGAATGCAGCAGTTCGCTCAGGCTCTCGGTGATCACTGAGGCGCCCTAACCGATTACTCGTTCAACGACCTCGATCAGTGTGTCGGGATCGAATGGCTTGGTTATGTAGTCCTCGACTTCGTAGGACTTTCCCTTCTCGATATCGGAGTCCTGGGCCTTTGCCGACAGGAACACGACGGGGATGCCTTTCGTCTCGGGATCGGCCTTCAGCGCATCGCAGGTCTGGTAGCCGTCCATCCTCGGCATCATGATGTCCAGGATGATCAGGTCGGGCTTCTCCGTTCCGGCGATCTTGAGCGCCTCCTCCCCATGATGGGCAAGGAGGGTCTCGTATCCCTCGACCTCGAGGTTGACCTGCAGCACGCGCAGGATGGCAGGGTCGTCATCACAGATGAGGATCCGTGCACCGGCAGCCATTGCCGGATGCTACCGGCGTCTAGAGTTGCGGCGTTGCCCCCGTAGCTCAGGGGATAGAGCACTCGCCTCCGGAGCGAGGTGCGCAGGTTCGAATCCTGCCGGGGGCACCCTGCGAGGAGAAAGGCACGAGCTCGCTCGTGCGGGACGACGAGTCAGGGGGTCCGGCAGCCTTTCGGGACCCCGTCATAACGTGTTGTTTTCCCCCACCACGCGACTAACCTGGTTCGAAGACTGCCGGGGGCACGCTCGCACTCGGGGCGAAGCCTGCCGGGGGCATGCTCACACCCCCCCAAAAGAGGCCTAGTAGCCGCTCTCGCACTCCTTGACGTTGACGACCCCGAGCATGTCCTGGACATCGCAGCCGTTCTTGGGGGCGCCGTTCTCCTTGATCCATTGGACGGGGTTAGCCCCGGCGAGGCCCGAGAGCGG
>DASQLQ010000018.1:0-9534 GCA_035629935.1 Actinomycetota bacterium | reverse complement strand
GTTGAGCTTCAGGTATGTGAACCACATGTCTTTGGGGTGCACCCAGTTCATGCTGCCCTTCTTTTTGACCCGGTCCGTCCGCAGATCGTTGAGCAGCGACTGCGATGCCTGCTCGCTGCGCTCGAGGATCGTGCCTTCGCTGGAGCCGGCCTTCTCGGGCTTGGGCAGCAGGTTGGGCTCGTTCTTCGTCAGAAGGAACACGTCGGCCTCGACCACCGTGGACCCAGACTGCCCCAGCGACAGGATCCGGAGAGGAACCCAGGGATTGTCGACGCGGATGTTGAGGTGGATCGGAACCCCGTCGCCCTTGTTCTTCTCGCTTTCCTTGGCCTTCTCGGGGATGAATCTGAGGGCCATGAAGTAAGGGCTGCGCTTCGCGTAGAAGTCGAGAACCTCCGGCGCGTCGGGAGGCAGCGCGAAACCATTGTTCTTGGCCCATCGACCCACCTGGTCGGCTCCACCCTTGAGGATCTGGACCCGAACGGAGTCGATCACCTTCTCTTTGACGACCTCGGCCTCACCACCGCCGGCGGAGTCCTCGCGAGAAGACGCCGGCTGGGGCGGTGGAGGAGTGACCTCCTCGACCAAACGCTTCAGAGTCCAGTCGCCACCACGGCGGATCTTGCTCGGCTCGGCCGGGATCGGCACGATCGATCCGAACTTCGCCCCACCGCCGTCGAACTTGAACGAAGTGATGTAGTGCTCGACCCCCCACCGGTAGCCGGCGAGTGTCGTCGTCTTGACGAGGCTGACGGTGCCGTTGGGGTTCACGAGCCCCCCGCAGGCGAAAGCAGGGGCCGCCACGATCAGAGTCATCAGGGTGGCAGCGCCGACGGTTGCTAAAGAACGCTTCATCTAGAGGCACTTTCCTTTCAGGCCGCAGCAGAATGGGGCGAATCACCAGTGTGCTCCTTCTTAGAACGACTGCCAAGAGGAAAGGTTCCGGCCCAAGCGCCTATTAACCACTCCGATCAGGCCCAGGGCTAGAACGCTGGCAAGGGCCCACGGCCACCAGGCAGCGCGGTCGGACCCCTCCGTCCGGAACGGCGGGACCAGGCCGGCGGCGACCGGCGAGGGGGCGCCGACCCCGGTGGGATCGATCGCCAGGTCGTAGGTCAGCTCGCCGGCCGTCGTGTTGACCTTCAGGTAGCTGAACCACATCCGCTCAGCCGGCAGCCAGCTCATCCCTCGATCGGACCTCAGATCCTTGAGCAAAAGGTCGGATGCCGGCTCGCTTCGTTCCAGGATCAGCCCGCTGTTGGTCCCCGCAGCCTTCGCGACGGGCAACATCCGAGGCCGCTCGGGGGTGAGGAGGAAGACATCTGCCTCGACCGTTTCGGCCGACTGCTTGCCCAGGCCGAGGATGCGCAACGGAACCCACGGTGTGTGCGTCGGGATCGTGAGATGAACGGCGGTGCCGTCTCCGCGTCCCTGTCCCAGAGCTGCAGCTCGCTTGGCGTTGAAGCTGACGGCCATGAACACGGGGCTGCGCTCGGCATAGAAGTCGAGAACCTCGGGCGAGTCGGGCGACAGGTTGAAGCCCTCTTCCTTGGCCCATTCGCCGATCGCGTCTCCCCCACCTTTGACGACGGTGATGTCTAGGGCGGCAACCTTGGTCTCGAGGACGACCTGGGCTTTGGCGGAGTCGGCCGCGCCTCCCGCTGCGGACGAGAAGGCAACGTCCCGGAGCACCGGGGGCCGCACCTCCTCGACCAGACGTTGCAGGGTCCATTTGCCCCCCCGGGTGACATCGGAAGGGATGCCGGGAAGGGGAACGATCGAGCCGAACTTCGCGCCGCCCCCGACGAACTCGAACGAGGTCACGTAGTGCTCGATCCCCTCGAAGTAACCGGCGAAAGTCGTCGTTTTAAGGAGGTTCACGGCGCCGTTGGCTCCGATCAAGCCACCGCAGGCCAGGGCCGGAGCTGCTCCGGCGATGACGGTCGTGACAGATACGAGCAGAAGCGCAAGCACTCGACGCATTTCCCCCACCTCGTTCGCTAGTCGTTATTTGCGATCGGACAGGACTTGGACGCAGGCAGGGACGTAAAGTGTTCCCATCGATTCGCGATGAAGGAGGTGTGGTGCGTGGATGTTCTCCAGTGCCCCGACTGCGAGCTCAAGTTCCGCTTCGCATCCGAGTTGGAACAGCACCTCTCGCTAGAGCATCCCGAGTTCTACGCCCGCATCAAAGAATCTGGTGAGTCAGCAGTGGAAGCCGCCGAGAGGCTGAAGGCTCGTCATCACCACAGGCATCACTCCAACCCGGGGACGAACTCCCCATAGCGGGGCTCCAGACCGCATGAGGGGATCACTGGTTACTGCTTGCGCCGTCTTGCTCTGCATCGCGCTGGCCGTACCGGCTGCGGAAGCGAACCATGTCGACAACGCTCTGCATCGCAAGGTCATCAGTGAGATCGAGGGCTTCCGCGACTGGCTCAACCGGCACGACGCTCCCGGCTTTGTCGGCGAAACGGGTTGGCCCGACGACTACAACGGGGAAGCCGACCAGTGGAATGACCTCGCAGAGGACTGGTTCGACGTAGCCGATGCTGCCGGTCTAGGTGCAGTCGTGTGGGCGACCGGAGATTGGTGGGGCGACTACAAGTTGGCGGTGTACGAGAACCGGGATGACGAAGGCGGAGTCGAGAGCGCCAACACCCAGGCCCCCGTTCTCGAGGCCCACTCGTCCACCTCGAGCTACAGCCGGGGCATCAATGTCTCGACCGGAACCTTCTGCGAGGGGCACGGGCTCGAACGAACGAGCACGTTCTCAAACCACGACACCGGCAAATACAACACCTGCTACAAGTACGACAGTCAAGAAACCTTCGACTACATCGCCGCCCGTGGCATAGATCTCGTAAAGATCGAGTTCCGGTGGGAGATCCTGCAGCGCCGATTGGGCGGACCGCTGCACCAGAAGTCGGTAGATCGATTGGTCGATGTGGTGAGTCGAGCCGAACAAGCCGGCTTGAAGGTGATCATCAGCATGCACAATTTCGGCGCCTACTGGCTGTGGGACGGCGAGAAGGGTGTTCGCCGCGCCATCGGATCGCGCCGGGTACCGGTAGGGCGTTTCACCGATGTGTGGACGAAGTTGAGTGATCTCTTCATCGATCATCCGGCCGTGAGCTACGCGATCATGTCCGAGCCCGTCGGTCTTAAGAAGAAGGGCGACAAGTCGCCGGCGGAGGTTTGGGAGTGGGCCGCCCAAGCAGCCCTAACCGCGATCCGGGCGAACGGAGACAACCATCTGATCCTCGTGAATGGGTATCGCTGGTCGTCCCTTGCCGATTGGCCGAAGATCCACCCTCAGCCGTTCATCGAGGATCCGGCCAACAACTTCGTCTACACGGCGCACCACTACTGGGACCGAGACTGGTCGGGGTCGTACGACTACTCCTACAGTGACGAAGTCCAGTACGCCGAGAGCAAGGAATAGGGCTAAGGCCCGTTACGGCTTGGACCACACCTCGTAGAGGGCAGCACGCGCTGCGGCATCCTGTTCGAAGTACTGGTCTGTCTGCGCTCGAGTGGGCATCTCTTTTGCCCCTCTCAGTACATCGAGTGCCAACTTCATCGAATCCGAGTCGATCGCGCCGTAGCCGATGTGTAAATACTCGGGATACCCCTCGGGCACGTCGGTCCATTTGATCGGGGTCGCGTTGTACGGAGTATCGATCGGGCCACATGGAGGACCGTCTCCGTGCTGTCCCTTGGGGCGAGGGGTGGCCGTCGTGTACAGCAGCCTCTTCCATTCCTGCAGAGTCAGCTTTCCATCCGACAGCGGACCTTTGGTGATGCCACGCGCTTTGCCTCTTGCAACGACTTTTCCGTCCACACCGGTTGAGCCGTCCTTAAGGAGGCTACGAGCCTCGAACAAGATGCGAACCGCTCCGCCGGCGACGAACGGCGTCGCGGCCGAGGTCCCGCCGCCCACGTTCTCCTCGGACTTCTCGATCTCGTTCGAGTAAGCAGCCCACGAAGAACATGAGTCCGCAGCGAGGTGCGGTGGGAAGCCGGGCCAGGTGTTTACGTAACCGGAGTCATGGCCTCCGACGATGATCGCCGACGGTCCGAGATGCGGGGATAGAAGCGTCGGGTGTCCGAGTGCACCTCCTCGGAAAGCCGCGCCATTTCCGGATGCCCAGAAAGCGAGGTGGGCTTGGGATACCTCTTCGACCTTGCGAACGATCTCGGGATTGGCGGTGAACATCTGGCTCTGTCCGGTCGGCTCCCACGCCGGTGCCAGCGGGCCCCATGAGTTCGACTGCGCGTCGATCCAATCGGCGTTCTCGGCCGCCCATCCGATCGAGTCGATCGCATCCTGCCTCGTGAAAGCGTTCGCGGAGAACTGGACGCTGACCACTCGGCACGCGGGACATGCGCCGTACTCGGTGGAAGTAGCTCGCGATGCGGTCATCGTTCCGTGCCCGTTGGAGTCGAGGATCCGCCCGATTGCCTCTGGCTCGACAGGAGCGCAATCGAGCTCTCCCGTCTCCTCGAACGTGATCCCTCCAACGATCTTGGTTCCCGGGAACCAGTAGAGCTTGCCGGATTCGATCTTCGACCAGACCCGCTCGCAGTCCCTCTTGACCGCCTTCCAGTAGTCGGGCTCGTCGAAACTCAGCTCGAGTGCGATCGCATCCTTCGGATAACCGGGGATGTAGGTCGATGGGTGTTTCTTGGCGAGCGGGGAGTTATCGCGGAACGTCACGTGGTACGGGTTGATGCCGGAATCGACGATGGCTACGACCGCCTGGGCACCACGGCGAGGTGCCGCTGCTTCCGTCGCGGGCATGGGCAGTAGGGCCGCCCCTAGGAGGACGACGAGAACGACTCGGAGGATCACCACACGGCTCATATATCTCTAGGTACGGTTTTCGACGGGTTCGGTCACCCTCCTCCTAAGAAGGGCAAACCAAGTCAGCAAGCGCAGCTGAAATGCTCGGGCACGGCGTTGATAGTCCGGGTGGCACGGCCCAACAGACCGATCCGTTTCACGCCCGGCGGATCCAGTGACCGCACTCGTTCTCCACTTGCCGCGTCGATGACGACGATCCTGTCTTTGAGACCGACGTAGAGGTAGCCCGCGTCCTCCTCCACCTGGATCCCACTGATCGACTCGTCCAGCGCCCACGCCGAGCGGCGAACGAGTCGATCTAGATCGATCGCGATCAGATTCGATCCATTGCCGACGTAGAGCGCATCCCTGCTCTGAGCCGAGTGCGTGGTTCGAGCCGACCCCAGCTCTATCCCGGCCGAGTCGACGACACGGAGTGCTTGCACATCGATCTCTGCCACGGCATCCGCAACGGCATTCGCGACGAACAATCGGCGACCGTCCTCACTAACGGAGAGGGACGTGGCTCCGGCGCCGATGCCGAACTCCTGAGGTAGATCGATGCAGTGGGCCCACATCTCGTCGAGGGCCAGCACGTGGATGAACGAATGCGTTCCGTGTGAGGTGCGCAGGCTATAGAGCGTGTACAGGCGTCGTCCGTCGGGACTCACTGCCTGAACGCGAGCATCACCCCGCATCGCCTCCTGCAGATGCTTATCGGGCGTGTAGATGTCATGAAGTTTGCCCTTCGACAGATCGAGTCGACGTACCTGGTAGCTCGTAGGGCGACGCGCCGGGCGGTACTGAAGAACAAAGAGGCTGCTCTTGTCGGTGGAAAAGGCCTCGGGCTCGAGGTTGCCGCGCAGATCGAAATAGCGCGCTCGAGCGTCGCGGCCTACAACGGCAAGTTTCGTAGTCCTCCGCCCGATGCTGTAATGGTTCTCTCGCGCCGGGCTCAGAACTGCCATGTTTCCTTCTTCCGACACGACCTTCGAAACCCAGGTGCCACGCAGACCCTGATTCCACAGCTTCGTGCCCGAGGCAGGGATCGACGCGGCAACACGAGTCGAGTGCCCGCTCCAGCGCGTTCGAATGACGCTTGACCAATCTCGGGAGGGCAAGGCACCCGCGGCGAAGAAAGTCGGTGCACTTGCGTCGGCTCGGACGACGGCAACCCCCCGTGGTGTTTGCAGGAACAAGAGATCGTCGACCGGCTCGAGCTCCCCGCAAGCAGCGAACGTTGCAAGGACAGTGAAGATAAGGACCGCTCGACCACGCATACACGCCTCCTTTTTTCGCTTCCATAAAGAAGACGTCCCGAGTCGCGATTTGGTTCGGGGTTCGGCGGATCTAGTGGGATACGAGACGCAAGATGTAGCCGGGAGCATCCCCGGGGCCGGCCGCTACCAGGTAGGGCCACCCGCCCGGGCCGTTGGACACGTCGAGGATGCGGTATCCCGATCCCACCTGGAACAAGTCCTCCGACACGATCGAGGTTCCGTCGGCGCTGATCTCGAACCTATGCAGAAACCCGAAGTTGAAATCACCCATCAAAAGGCCATCCATCTCCTCGAGGGGGCCGGAGTACCAGTACGGGTCGGTCGGAGCGATCGTCGGGTCCCAGGTGTGGATCGGCGCGGTTGGATCCCGACCTAGGCCCGGCCCCCCGCAATCGCTTGACTTGAAGCCATTCCCCCACCCGAAGTTGGCACCCGGCCGTATCAGGTTGATCTCATCCGAGCAGTAGGGCCCGTTGTCCACCGAGTAGAGAAGCTCAGGCTCGGGACCGACGGCCAAACCGAACGGGTTGCGGAGCCCATAGGCCCACACGCTTTCGGCACCCTCTTCGTCCTCGAACGGGTTACCGGGGGCCGGCGAACCGTCGGCCTCCAGGCGCAGGATCTTGCCGCCGAGGCTCGTAAGGTCCTGGGCCCTGCGGGAGTCGTCGCCCTCTCCCGTTGCCACGAAGAGCTTCCCGCCGACGAACTCGAACTGGCCGCCGTTGTGTCGTTTGTACTTCAGCTCGGATACCGGGATCCCATCGATGATCGTGGTCGGTTCTTCGCACCGGAAGTCTTCCGAGACGGTGAATCGAACGAGACGGCTGTCGTTCTCTTCGGAATCTGTGTAATAGACGTAGACGAAACGATCCTCGTCGAATGTCGGCGAAAGCTCGATCCCGAGTAAACCGTCGTTCTCGCCGGTCGCGTTGACCGGGAGCTCGACGCAGGGTTCTTCCACCAGCTCGGTCCCGTCCAGAACCCGAACCGCCCCTTCCCTTTCAGTGAAGAAGATGTCGTCAGTCCCCGGCGCCCACGCCATGCTCACTGCGAATCCGAGATCCTTCTTGTAAATCTCGACCTCGATCGACCTGGGAAGCGGCTCCCCTTTTCCTTGGAATCTCTTATTAGTGGTTGTCAGTAGGTAGTCGAAGTGGGGCTTCAGAAAGGATCCGACAGGAGTGGGGCTATCGCTCTGCCGGTTCTCGCGGACGACCAGCACGCTCAGCGCCAGAGCGAACACGATGAGCCCGGCAACGGCGAGGATCCACTTGCGCGAACGAGCCACGATCGCAAGGAAGACCGCAGCCGCGGTCCAACCTGCGATCAGTACGAGATAGATGGGCCGCACGCGAGGCAACCTAGCGGACAGGAGCGCACAGCGAGTGGAACGCGACGCAAGAGTGGGGCTGCCGGGAATCGAACCCGGGTGGGAGCGGCGAAGCCGCGCCCGGGTGAGATTGGCCCTCGGGTATGGCGAGGCAGCTCCGCTAAAGCGGAGCTTTGGTGGAGCTGCCGGGAATCGAACCCGGGTCCTCCGACCCCGTAACAGGGCTTCTACGAGCGTAGTTCGTGGTTGAGATTCGGCTCCGACCGGCCCACGAACAGCGCTGGTCGGTGCCTAGCTCGAGCTGAGTTTCCCGACGCTCGCCTCGAGCGAACTTGCGTCGGTAAGCCTGCTAGGCGACGCCGGATCCCGAGGGCGCAGGCAAACCTCGGGCCGACGGCCATCGCTTTAGTGGATGGCAACTGTGCGATTAAGCAGCGACAGTTAATTAGTTCCGAGCTATTTAACGAGGCATCTCGGAACCTCGGCTCGCTTCCCCTGCCCCGGTTGATCAGAGTCGATACCAGTTCAGCCCCGAGACAGGACAGATTGTCAATGTCCTCACAGGAGGGTAACGCCCCGCGCCACAGCCCATCTTTCCTACTGAGGGCGCGCTGAGAGGTACCTCAGTTAGGAAAGAACGGTTAGCGGCGGCGGCCCAGCTCTCGCTGCATGCTTCGCTCGGCGTCACGCTTGGCCATCGACTCGCGCTTGTCGTAGGTCTTCTTGCCCTTCGCGATGGCTATCTCGGCCTTCGCTATCCCATGCTTGAAATAGAGCTTGAGTGGCACCAGGGTGCGGCCCTCCTGTGACACCTTGGCGCCCAGCCGCTCGATCTCGGAACGGTGGAGCAACAACTTCCGCTGCCGGAGCGGATCGTGGTTCTGGGTGTTGCCGTGGGAGTAAGGGTTGATGTGGCACTGAAGCAGCCATGCTTCGCCCTCTTGAACGATCGCGTAGGCGTCGGTGAGACTCACCTTGCCGGCGCGACACGACTTGACCTCGGTACCGGTGAGCACCAGACCGGCTTCGACGGTGTCTTCGACCGTGTAATCGTGCCGCGCCTTGCGATTCTGCGCGATCAGTTTGATCTTCGAGTCGTCCGAAGGCCCAGCCACTAACCTTGTGTTTCGTTAGCGGACAGAACTATCCCTTTGAGGATCTCGACCGCCCGCTGACGTTGAACCACCGGTTCGGCATCGACCTTTACGTCGGGATCCAGTCCCTTACCGTTGATGTTGCGTCCCTCCGGCGTCACGTAAGCCGCGGTGGTCAACTTGAGAGCGGAAGCGTCCATCAAGGGAACAACCTCCTGCACCGATCCCTTACCGAATGTCGTCGTGCCCACAACCACTGCGCGGTCGCTATCCTGCAGCGCACCGGCAACGATCTCTGACGCGCTGGCGGTCCCTTCGTTGACCAACACGACCAGCGGCAGGTCCTCGTAAGCCTCGCCTTCGGCCTCGTAAGTGAAATCGGGTTCCGACTGTTCCCTGTAGGTCACGATCGGTCCGTCTTCGATGAAAACGCTCGCTACATCGATCGCCTCGGCGAACAACCCCCCACCGTTGTCTCGCATGTCGAGGACCACCCCTTCAGCCCCCTCACCAACCAACCGATCGATCTCGGAGCGAACCTGTGCCCCCGCCCCTCGCGAGAACCCGAGCAGTCGGATGTAAGCAAGGTTGCCCTCGGTCATCGAGGCCCGAACGTTGGGGATGTCGATCGCGGCCCGCTCGATCGTGAATGAAAGTGTCGCCCCATCCCTCTCCACGCCTAGCGTGACCTCTGATCCTTCAGGCCCTTTGATGCGTGCGACGGCTTCATCGGTTGTCATCCGATCGACGACCTCACCGTCGATCTCGAGGATCGTGTCGCCACTCTCCATCCCCGCTTTCAACGCCGGCGACGCCGGCAGGACGGAGATGATCTCGAGATCACCCTCCCTGTCCTTCAACCACACTCCGATCCCGGAGAAACTTCCCGTGGTCAATTCCTGAAACGTCTTGAAACCCTTGGGTGAGTAGAACAACGCGTAGGGATCCTCGGACTTCTTGAGGGCATCGATCATTCCTTTGACC
>DASQLQ010000017.1:0-4831 GCA_035629935.1 Actinomycetota bacterium | reverse complement strand
CCTTGGTCGGTGTCGACCCCGTCTCGCACGGCCGGCCAACCGGGCCCATGGCGGTCCAGATGACGGTGCTCGAGATCGACCCTGGTTCGTTGCGGTGTCTCAGCGACGAAGGTGACCTCGACCTCGCTGGCCTCCTGCGGGTCGCTCACGATCTGCCATTGGGGACTGATGTCCCAGCTGAAGACCACCCGGTCTGGAGGGTCGAAAGCCAGGACGCGGGCCCAACGGCACTCGCTGCCGTCCTCGCCTCGGTCGATGATGTTTCCTCCGACGAACGGCTCGAAGACCGTCTCGGCGATGGGAACTGACAGCAGGTTGTGCTCAGGTGGTTTGAAGTCTCCGAGGCGCTCGGTGAACGCCTTGAACGCCTGCTCCACCGGTACATCCACCACGACCTGCTTGCGGACCGGCGTCGCTATTTCCTGGCTCATCATGACTCCTCCGTGTCTTCTGCAGTCGCTGCGTAGTTGGCGAGAGCTCGATTCCAGAACGTGTCCAGCTGGTCGCGCAGGGCGGCGACTCCTTCCGGCCGAAGCCGGAAGATGTGCCGTGTACCCTCCGAACGCTCCGCGACCAGACCGGCCTCCTTCAGCACTTTCAAGTGCTGGGAGACGGCCGGTCGACTCACGGGCAGCTCGTCGGCCAGCTCACCGACAGCGCGCGGTCGCTCGGCCAGTGACGCCACGATGGCCCTGCGCGTGGCGTCACCCAGCGCGTTCCAGCCGCTTCCGTTAGTCGTCACGAACAGTAAGTTATTACTTACGGATCAACGCGTCAAGCGGCGGTTGGCTCTAGGTCGGCCGAACCCAGCACATGCGGGCTTGAGGGCTGAGTAAACCGGTGTTCCGGGAATCGGAGGTTGCGGATCGACGTGATCTGGAATCCGCAAGCACTGATCGTCCCGGCGGGATCGGTGGCCGTGTGACATCCCCCGGCGAGCAAGGGCCACACCGTCGCGTCGGCGACTCTCTGGAAGAGGCGCAGGCCACGAGTATCGGCGAGCGTGTGCTCCAGGAACCGGAGTGTCCCGCCAGGACGGAGCACACGGCGAAGCTCGGCGAGGGCTGCCGACTTGTCATCGAGGGCGCACATGACCAGGCACAGCACCGCAGCATCGACGCTCTGGTCGGGGAGCGGCAGGCGGTCCGCCTTGCCCGCACGGACGGTCACCGGCACAACCGCAGAGGCTGCCGCTCGTTCGGCCAGGGAGCGAAGGTAGGGCTCGGGCTCGATCGCATCGACCTGGGTCACAGTGTCGGGATAGTGGGTGAAGTTGAGCCCGTTGCCGGCGCCGATCTCGGCGACTTCTCCTTCGAGCCCATCCAGCAGTTCCCGCCGCAGTGCCGCCATGCCCTCATCCTCGAGACGCGGGCTGATGCGGGCGTAGAACCGACTGAACACCCGTCGCGGTCGCTGGTCGACCGGATCCATTCCTCCAGCATAGGAGCCGCTACCGGCGGGACTTCTTGTCTAGCTGACGCCGTAGACCGAGTTCGCGTCTGCGAATCCAAGTCCCGACGAGGTGATTCAGGAAATCGGCAACGTTGAGCGGCATCCGTCTTTACGATGTGCTGGGCTCGACAGGCGGGCCATCGAAACGACTCGGACCGTGCCATGAAGACCAGCCTGGCGCTCGGCGGACCTCGGAGTCGCTGAACAGACTTGGGGGACGATCAGATGACTGGCGAACAAGCACTAAGACCAGCCAAGGGCCGCTCGAAAAAGAGAGCGTGGGTCGTAGGTTCGATTGTGGTGTTCGTCGTGGCTTTGTCGGCATTCGGCTGGAGTGTGTCGAGCACTCACTCGTACGAGCGCGACTTCGAACGATGGGAGAAGCAGTCCAAGCCGCAGTTGATGACCACTGCCCCGTTCTCACCGATCACTGCCATGGACTACCCGGGAGAGGTGCACACCGAGGATCGTCAGGCTCAAGAGGCAGGCTGCACGGAAATCGGCCCCACCCGCAAGAAGCTGGAGAAGGCAGCCGCGGCACTGCCCGACATCGCAGGTTGGCCACCGCTTCTCCGACTCAACCCCTCCTACAGTCGCGCGCAAGATCGCGATGAGCGTCGGCATCGCCTCGTCAGCTCCTACCGAGCCGAAGCCGACAAAGTGCTTGCATCGATGCAGCGCGACTGCACGTTCGACACCAAGTACCTGGCCGCGATACAGCGCTACGTCGATCTCATGAACGACGCCGACAAGCTGCTCGATCCGAAGGGATCGCTGGGCGGCGGGTGGACCTGCGACTACAAGGAAGGCTGCATCCCTCTGGACTCATCGCGGCAGAAGTCCTACGCGCGGTTGATGGCCAAGGCCACTCGCCACGAGCAGTCCGAGCTGTTGTCGCTGTTCCAGGCTTCGAGCTGTGAGCGCACCTCCATGGCGGCTGCCTGTGCCAAGATCGCCAAGGAGTACGAGGCCGGCCTCAAACTCGATCAGAAGTACAACCGGCTGATCATCCCCGGCAGTAACAGCGAAATCGACGTCGCCGTCGATCGTGCCGATCGCTTCTGGAAACGATTCGAGCGACGATCGGCGAAGATCCTTCAATCGCAACACCCGGGTTTGCGCTCGATCAGCAACTTCACTGACGATCCGACCGATGTGGACGCGTTCTTCGCCGGAGTCGCCCAGTTGAAGGTTCGCGATCTGCTCAGCAGGCGGGCAACCGTCAACAATGAGCTCCTGTGACAGAGACCCAGCCGTCGTGCGTTCAGGAAGCGGCCCGGCCGCGCGTCAGAAGGAACACCTTGATGCGTCGGTCGGTGCGCTGCTCGTATCGGGCGAAGTTCGGCCAGGTCTCGACCATCCGCGACCACGCAGCGGCCCGCTCATCCCCCTCGAGGTGACGCGCCACCATCGCCATCGTGCGCCCGCGGAAACGCACTGTCACCTCGGGGTTCGCCTCGATGTTCTTCACCCAGATCGGTTCCTTGGGGGAACCGAAGTACGAGCCGGCGATCAGGATGTCCTCGCCATACGGGACACACAGCAGCGGAGCGCTTCGCGGGATCCCGCTCTTGCGCCCGACCACGGTGAGCATGAGGTTGGGGAGCCCCGCGATGCCGAGCAACGATAGTCGCCCTCGGCTCAACCGCTGGAGCAGTTTGTCCACCCACATGATCTGCGGCAGGAAGCGCGGCATCCAGGGGATGGCACCGATCCTGATGGCGATCGGAGTGAGCAGGCCCATTCAGGCAGGCTACGGAAGATTCGGCAAAGTGGCAGCACGGAGAGTCTTGCGTACCTACGCTGTGCTCAGCTCGATTCGGCGGGCGTTGAAGACCCACTCGGGGGGACGGCACATCCATGGACGACCACGCGTCGGCGAATGCTGACCTTCCGACGTATCCTCGGGCCTCGGCGCAGGGGACCATCGTCGCGCCACCACGAGGCGATCCACCGTCGAAGGCCATGGCCATCTGGTCCCTCGTTCTGGCGTGCGTTCCCATGCCGATCTCCTGGATTGTGTCGGTCGGTCTCGGCATCGCGGTGCTCAGCCGGTCGAAGGACGGCTTCGATCACGGCAAGAAGCTGGTCATCGCCGGCTTCATCGTGATCGCGTGCTGGATCGCGCTCGTCGTGATCGCAGCGACCGTCGGCTTCGGCCGTCCGGCTGAACGCGACACCAGCGGGGTCCTGGAGAGTCGGGGCGCTGTGCCGATCGAGAAGGTCATGGTCGGTGACTGCCTGGAGAACCTGCGCGAGGACGTGGCGATGTCGACGGTGGAGGTCATCCCCTGTGACGAGACCCATCGCCTCGAGGCGTATGCGAACTTCGAGCTGCCCGACGGAGACTGGCCGGGCCAGGGCGAGATCGACCGACTCTCCGAAGGCGGCTGCATCAAGCGGTTCGGCGATTTCGTCGGGAAGGATTTCAACGACTCCGAGCTCGACATGATCTACCTGCGGCCGTACGAAGAGGGTTGGGCAGTCGACCGCGGCGTCACGTGCCTGATCACCGAGGACTCCCCACGAGTTGGCACTCTGGAACGAGCGGGGCGGTGACCCAGCAACCCGTGGTCCATCGCCCACGGGTGTCCGCGCGACCGTCGTTGACGAGCTTCGCGCTCCTCCTCGCGCTCGCCTTGAGCGGCTGCCAGGAAGATCCGCAAACCGACCGGTCGTCCGCCTCCGGCGACCGTGGCCCCGCCCTGCCCAAGGCGGGTGACTGCTTCGAGGACCGTCAGGTGTACAGGAACGGCATCGACTTCGACCTGAAGGTCTCATGCAAGGAAAAGCACCTGTTCGAGGTCACCGGAGTCGTGAAGATCCCCGCCAAGTTCGCGAAGGGCAACACGAAGCGGGAGGTGACCGCTGCCCGCGAGAAGATCGGCGCTTCGTCCGACGAAGCGCTGACCGGCAGCCCGTTCCAGAAGTTCATGGATCACTCCTGTTCCAAGGCAGCCTTGAAGATCTCGGGGCTGACCGACCTCACGCTGATGAATCGTCGAGGTAGCGACGCCAACGCCACGCCAGTCGTCTCGTCCGGCTTCTACGAGTGGTCACTCGCCTCTGCGGACCAGTGGCTGGACGGGAACCGAGTCGGGTTCTGTCTCCTGCGCTTCGATGAGGACGCCGAGATGGACAACAACCGCTACGACGGTGTGGCATCGACCATGACCGGTCCCTTGATCAAGCGGACACTCTCGGCTCGCATGCCACCGTCAAAGCGCCATTGCCTCAACCTCGTCGACGGATACTACGAGCGAGCATCGTGCCGGAAGCCGCACGATGCAGAGGCGTTGTTGTACTACGAGGTCGATGCGATGCTCGGCGCCGGCTTTTCGGACGACATCGACATGAGCAAGGACGGTGAGCTCACGGA
>DASQLQ010000016.1:0-8610 GCA_035629935.1 Actinomycetota bacterium | reverse complement strand
AACCGGATTCAGCGACAAGACCCTGCGCGAGCTGTTGCCCCAACTGAACGAACTGACCACCGATGAATGTCCCTTCGCGATCGACCCTCGGAAGATGCCGTCGGGCAGTTTCGGAAAGCCGGTCAGAGATCCGCGCTGGGTAAAGCCGGAGCTGGTGGGAGTGATCGAGTTCCGCGAGCTCACGTCGGCAGGACGTCTACGGGCCCCTTCCTTCAAGGGGCTGCGCAACGACAAGGTTCCAGCACAGTGCCTGTTCGAGGACCTCGCTCCGAAGCCTGTGGCATGAACGATCGACAACGCGGCCTCAAACGGTTCGTGGGAGGGATCTACTCGTCCGCGGCCGAGCGCTTCTATGAGCCGATGGTGGTGCAAGGAGCATTCCGTCTCTTCGGCGGCGAGCTGAACCAGCGGATCATCGAGTTGCAGACCGCGGCGGTTTCCTCCGTCCCCGGTAAAGCGGTGCTCGACATGCCGACCGGCACCGGGTACTTCACCGTCGAGTTGGGCGGCGCCTACGACGGGCTCGTTGTGGCTGCCGACATCGCATCCGGAATGGTGCGCGAGTCGACTGCTGCAGCGAAAGAGGCGGGCCTCGACAACGTTCACTGTGTCCAAGCCGATGTTCACCGCCTCCCGTTCCCCGACGGTGCGTTCCCGATCGTTTTCTGTTGGAACGGGCTCCAAGTGATGCCCGGACTGGATGCCAGCGTCGCCGAGCTGGCGCGGGTCACTGCGCCGGGCGGTCGGCTGCTCGCCTCGACGTTGCATCTGCCGATCGGGGCAGCGCTGCCTTCTGCTGCATCCAGACATCTTCCGGCGGCCCTCAGCAGCCGCCGGCGCATGGCCGAGGTGTTCGAAGCTCATGGGTTGCGCGTCATCTCCATGACGGCCGAGCGACTGTCGACGATCTTCGACACGCTAAAACCCGGATAGGTACCTGATCCCTTCTTCGATGCGACGCCAGAGATAGAACCCTGCCAATAGGGAAACACCCGCGAACAGATAGAGGCGCCAGGTATCGCCGCTGATGACCAGTAGGACGAATCCCATCAGGAGAGGCGTCATGGCCAGAGAGGCCCCCAGGATCGTCGCGACCTTCCCGACTCCCAACATCGATCCGTCGCGGCCCCGCGCAGCGAGGTTGGTACGCGCCTTCGCCAATCTCTCCTGACTCAATAAGAGGCGGGAAGCAACGATCAGATCGATCACTACGACTACCAGGAAGCCGGCCGTCAGAAGATCGGGGTCCCCTTCATTACCGAACAGCCCCGCAATAGAATCCGCAGCCACGACCAGGAAGAAACCAAGGGTCCCGAGCGTGAGGAAGACCCTTCGTCTGAAAGCAAGTACCGCGTCCATGCGTGGCTTAGACCAGGCGGACCCTCACGTTGCAGTCGAGCAGAAAGTTCTTGACGCGTTGCCAGTCCTCGTACACCTCGCCGGTCGCAACGACTTCGGTGATACCGGAGTTGGCGATGAACTTGGCGCAGGTGAAGCACGGGACGCCGGTGATGTAGATCGATGCGCCCTCTCTCTCTTCCGGCGACGAGTAAAGGATCGCGTTGGCCTCGGCGTGGATCGCCACGCAGTTGTCGTAGGCGGATCCGGTCGGGACTCCGGAAGCGGCTCGGGGACAGGCGCCTTCATCGCAGTGCGCATGACCCGAAGGCGGGCCGTTGTAACCGGTCGAGCGGATACGGCGGTTCTTCACGATCACCGCGCCGTGCTGACGCCGGGTGCAGTTCGATCGTGTGGCCGTCTCGCGGGCCAGGTTCAGGAAATAGTCGTCCCAATCGGTCGTTCGTTGGTGGTCTGTGATCCTGTGAGCGATGCTCAAGCAACTCCCCCTTGGCGCGCAGAGACGATGGACCTTCGGGGGAAGTGATTCCGATTCTCCACAGCCTGGACGCCGGGCGCAAGCTTGTGAACCCTTAATCTCTCGCGACCATGGATCAAGAGGTTCTTTCTCAGGAGATCTTGGTCGATCTGTTCCGATCGGCCTGGCTGATCGAAACTTCACGTGCCCGGCTGTATGGGGAGTGGGCAGGCACCGACCGTTCGTTCGCGGCCGACTCCGAGATCTCCGACCGCAGAGCCGAGATCGTGAGCGGGGCCCTCGGATCGGTGGGCCAGGCTCCCGACTCGAAACACGTCGAGGCCCACACGGAATGGATGGCCCGAACCGCGGGTCGAACGGGCGAAGAGGTGCCCCTGGGCGCAGTCTTCATCTCCCGCCTGGGGACTTGGGTCGATGCCCACGTAGCCGACTTCCTTCCCGAAGGCGGGGACGAGATGAAGAAGCTCGGAGAGCAGGAACGGGCGACCCTGAGATTCCCCGACAGCATGCCCACGCCCCCTCCGTTCGAGCCCCTGGTCACCCCCGAGATCGCCCCTCCCGGCAATGTCCGGTTCCGCTTCGCGATCTTGGCCGACCTCCACTTCGGTTCCCGGCAAGGAGATGCCCTGGCCGAAGCTGCGATCTCGGACATCAACGCTTCGGGGGCCGCGCTGGTGGTCCAGCTGGGTGACATCACCGATCACGGACAGAAGGAGGAGTTCGATAAAGCCCGGAAGGCACTCGGGCGGATCGAGTCACCTCTCGTCACGATGATGGGCAACCACGACGTTCTGTCGATCAAGGAAGAGAAGTTGACGGGGCGCGAGTACTACGCCGGGACGTTCGGGCGCGAGCCGGACGGCGTCATAGTCGAGCACGACGGGATCCGTTTCGCCGTTCTCGATTCCGTGGAACATGCCGCTTCTCCCCTGCCGGCGTTCGATTTCGTCGCCGGTCGTTTCGTCGAAGCGAATGCGGGAGCGATCGTTCGAGGCAGCCTCACAGCTGCTCAACACGAGATCCTCGCCCAGGTCGCGGAGCCGGACAGCTTGCCCGCGTTCATCTTTCTGCATCACCCGCCGCAACCGTTCCTGGGGTTCCCCCCCATCCTGTTCGGGTTGCGGGAAGTGGATACCGGTCGACTGCATGCGACCATCGATTCCGGAAACGTGTGGGGAGTGTTCGCCGGACACACACATCGCAACGCTCGCACGCGTGACTTCGATGGTGTGCCCGCGCATGAGGTTGCGATACCGCGCGACTACCCCTTCGGGTACGGGCTCGTGGACGTAACGGACCGGGGCTACTCGTTCCGTTTCGTTCAGCTCTCCGACAAAGAGCTCGTCGCAAGAGCGGACGCCAAGGTGAACCCGATCCTTCGTCGGTATGCCCGGGGCAGTGACGACGAGCGTGCGTTCGTCTGGGAGAAACCCTAGGACCCGACCTTCTTCGCCACCGGCGAGTCCATGACCTTGTTGAGAACGAACCGATACACCGGCGGAGCTAGAAGCTTTGGTACCTGGAGGAGGTAGTACCAACGCGGGACCACGCGCTGCGGCTTCCGGTGAGCGATCGCATCGCGGATGGCTGCCGAAACATCTGCATCGGTACCCAGGATTCGGCTCAGCATCGGATCGCTGGTGAGGCTCTCCTGTGGGAAACCCTCGGTAGGGATGAAGCCCGGCTCGATCGAAGACACGTAGATGCCCTTCTTGGCCAGTTCGGGCTGAAGGGATTCCGTCCAGCCCACGAGTGCGAACTTCGACGCGGAGTAAGAGGCGAAGCCCGGGGTCGCGATGCGGCCCGCCACAGATGTCACGTTGATCACGTGCGACGGGGTCGATGCCAGCAGTAGGTCGTACAGCTCGGCCGTGCAGAAGACCGCCCCGTAGAAGTTGACGTTCATGACGTCTTGGATCTTCTCGACCGCGTCGGGGCCGAAGGTCTCACGCCCGGGGATCCCTGCGTTGTTGATCAGGACGTCACAGCGGCCATAGGTGTCTCGTACGTGGGTGGCCAGCGTCTTCACCTGGGCCCGGTCGGAGACATCGGTCACGTGGGATGAGTGCCCGGCAGCCGTGCCTCCCATCTCGTCCACGAGCTCCGTCAGGCGCTCTTCCCGCCGGGCGGCGACGCAGACCCGATGACCCTCGGCGGCCAGATCCAGGGCCGTCCGACGCCCGAGGCCACTAGAAGCCCCCGTGACAACAACCACTCTCGATTCCACTTGATCTCCCTTTTTTTGGTGACGGAGCGAATTTTTTTGACCACGCTGCGTTTCGGGCCTTTGGAGGCCGGGTATCGAAACCTACGACAGACAAAGTCCGCTCGCCGAAGAGCGGAACGGAGGAGAAAACGTTATGGGAGAAATCCTCGTTTACATCCTCGTGGGGCTCGTTGTCGGGATACTCGCTCGTTTCTTGCTACCCGGATCTGACCCCGTGGGGATCATCGCCACGATCGTCATAGGGATCATCGGGGCAGTTATAGGTGGCTATCTGTTCGGCGCCGTCTTTGGGGAGACCCAGGGCGTCGACTGGATCGGCTCAGTCTTGGTCGCGATGTTGATCCTTTGGATCTACAGGCGCATGGCCACAGGCAGTCGGACAACGGTGTGACGCTAGCCCCGCCCACCGTCTAGTCCGCTCACCCGGTCGGAACCCGCGACCGACCGGAACCGCCGAGCAGCCCCCCTCTTAGGAGGGGGGCTGCCCCGCGTTTGGATACTTCTGGGATTGGAACCGATTCCCTGCTCGCGGTGTAACTACCTCGGAAGATGACTCCTGTGGAGGGCCGACCACTGGAGGACCAAGAGCTAGTCGAACGAGCGAAGCGTGGCGACGTTGATGCGTACGAACAACTCGTCGAACGACACCAACAAGCCGCCTTCAGAACCGCCTACTTCGTCGCGGCGCATGCCGACGATGCTGAGGACGCTGCGCAAGAAGCGTTTGTCAAGGCATACCGCGCCCTGGGGCAGTTCCGAAGCGGAGCATCGTTCCGACCGTGGTTGCTCGCCATCGTCGCCAACGAAGCGCGCAACCGACTGCGGTCGGGGTCGCGGCGAGACTCGCTCGCTCTACGAATGGCCGAGAGCCGCTCGGGTGGGTTGGGAGACACCCAGGGGGATGCGGTCCCATCTCCCGAACGAGCGGCTCTCGCGCGTGAAGACCAGGAGACCCTGTTGGCTGCGATGAGCAAGTTGTCCGATGACGACAGGTTGGTGATCGGTTACCGCTACTTCTTGGAGTTGAGCGAGAAGGAGATGGCAGAGGTCATGCGATGCAGACAGGGCACCGTGAAGTCGAAGCTCTCGCGTGCCATGGGCCGGTTGCGTAAGCAACTCGATGCAGCGGGGGTGACCTTTGAGGCCTGACCGCCTCGACTCCGCGCTGCAACAGCTGGCCGCCGGTGTCGAATACCCGCCAACACCCGCTTTGGCGGGGGTGGTTCGCTCTCGAATCGAGGACACGCCGACAACGTCCGTGGCCAGGCTCTTTCCTCGGCCTCGCTGGTACCGGCCGGCGATCGCGGTCGCCGCCCTGGTAGTCGCGTTCGCGGCGACCCTTACGTTCTCGCCCACGGCCAGACGCGCCGTGGCCGACCTCCTGGGGGTGGCGGGTATCCATATCGACTTGGAAGGCGAACCGCCACCCGTCGGCCCGTTGCGGTCGGGCCCCAACGCGGGCGAACTCGGAGAACATGTCGACGTGGGGGAAGCACGAGCATTCGTCGATTTCGAGATCAAAGTCCCTGCCAGATTCAACGGAGCACCGCTCGTCTACCTCGACCGAAGCGTCCAAGGCGGGCTCGTGTCCTTCTTCGTCGATGGAGAGAGAAAGCCCGCTCTAGTAACCCAGTTTGTCGCCCAGCTCGATGAAGGGTTCTTCAAGAAGATTTCCGGCAGCGGAGGAGAGGTCGAATTCCCGGATGTCAACGGAACGCCGGGCTTCTGGGTCAGTGGGTCGCACGTCTTCTATTACGTCGCCGATGGCGAGTTCGTAGAGGAGTCAGTGAGGATCGCCGGGCCGGTCCTTCTATGGGAGGAAGCCGGGGTGACCTACCGGATCGAGGGGGCCAGATCCATGGCCGAAGCCCTCGAGATTGCGTCTTCGCTCGAGTAGGGAACCAAACCGCTCTTCGCGGCGTATGCAGGGTGATACCCACTCCGGAAAAGGAGACGGTTATGCGTCGTCGCTTATGCCTTCTTGCAGTCCTAGGAACGTTCGCCGTCCTAAGTGGCATGCCCAGCGCCATTGCCGGTGGGGGCTGCCACGGCCCCATGGGGATGGAGATGACCTCGGAGAGCGGAGATACCGGCCTCATAGCCGAGTGCTCCTTCACTCCCACCGTCCTCTACGTGGAGCCCGGTGACCGCGTGACGTGGAGCAACAAGGATCCGTACGATCACACGGTGACGGGCGCTGCCTTCACCTGGGGCTCGGAAAGGCCGTTGGCGCAGGGAGACACGATCTCGTTCGCCTTCAAGGAGGAGGGCGTGTTCCCGTACTACTGCGCTTACCACCCCGCCATGGTTGGAGCCGTGGTCGTCGGTGATGCCACTGCCGCAGCAGATCTGGATGCAGGCGCGGCAGCGATCGAAGAGATCCGTTCCGACTCGGGTGGAGGTGCGTCAGAGGTCGAACCAACGAGCGCGGTCAAGACGGAGTCGTCGATGTCACCGGCACTTCTTGCACTCGGTGCGATCGCAGTCATCGCCATCAGCGGTCTCGCATGGCGGACGCTGATGCTCAGGCGGCGCGAGCCCTCCGCAATACCCGCCCCATAAGCGGGCGTAGCAAACCGGACTTCGAGGGCGGAGTGTCCTGCGATGAGCGGGATGCCGCCCTCACCGGTGGGTTACCCGGCGGCGTGAAGAAGTCGTTGAACTTCCTCCCCAGATCGGGATTCCCTTTGATACGGAGCTTGCCGAGCAGCACCGCTTCGTCGCCCGTCGCCAGCCCGGCGGCCATCTGTGCCCAGATCTCGGCATCCATCTCGTAGACGACATCTGGCCGGCGTTCCGTCCTACCGATCACGATCCGGCAATCGCCGTCGTCGACGGTCACGGTGAACACACCACCCCCGGTCCCCTTCAGGTCCATCTCGTAAACGGCATCGGCACCCTGCGCTGCGTGTGCGGCGAACCCCAGGTACAGCATCATGATCGACACGCCGGGCGCCATGCGCGGGACTGCGCGGCTAAGAGCGCGCAGGCCGAACATCGACAACCTCTGAGTCCAGTCGACCGCGATGAACCCGCCACCTGGGGGAGGCCACAGTGCATCAGTGACGTTGGGAAGGCCGATATCAACATCGGGCATCGGTATCCCGATCGCGCGCATCTTCTTTTCGAGTTGGACCCCGCCGTAGTTGAAGAGATCCCCGAGCGAGTAGCCGAACGCACTGGTGAACGTGACGTCGCCGTTCGGGGGCTGGTACAGGCGCGTCCCGAGATGCAGTGACTCCGCGATGCCTTCGTGGATCTCCTTCAAGAGGGTCGGGTCCTGTGCGAGGAGATCCCGGATCACACGAGCACCGAACGCAACGTGACGCGACTCGTCGCGCGCTACCGCCGTGAATCCTCCCCGGAAGCCGGGGAGGATCTTCTCGTTGCGCGCCCACGCAAGGATGAACTTCTGACCCGTCAAGGCAAGTACCCCTTCGATAACGATGTGGTACACGGCGACCGCTTTGGCAAACAGCCTGATGTCACCCGGCCGCTCTCGGAGCTCTGACGTGATGTCCTCGAGGTACTCGTCGAACAGTGGCGCGAAGCCGGGACCGAGCCAGCGACGAGACGACATAAGTCGCTCTCTAAGGTCGCCATCCCCCGCCGCCACTACCTCTTCGAACCACCGGTCGAAGAACACAGCGTGCCTCGTCTCGTCGACGAGTTGAGTGGTCAAGAAGATCTTCTGTTCAAGTAACGGCGCGGCGCTCACGTACGGGGTAAGAGTTGCGGCCACACGCTGCTCTGCGACGTAGAAAGAAGCCAGTGTCCACAGCAGACGTTCCTTGTGATGCTCGTCGAGAGCCAGCCAATCGCGCCGGTCCTGTGTGAAATCCAGGTCGGACACACGCCAGTTCAGTCGTTCCCACCGCCGGTACAGGTCCCGGTAGGACGGCATCCGACGGGCGATTGTCTCGTTGAGTGAGTCCAGGATCGAGTCGGGATCGACCTGAGCAAGCTCCTTCAGATCGTGTGTGTCCTCGGTCACAGCCATCGAGCCATCTTGCCGCCCCCGGCCGGGTGCGGCAACCTTCCTAGTCATGCTCACCAGTGACCTGTTGCCCCGTTTATCGATCGGCACGTGGCCCACCCCCGTTCGACGCCTCGATCAGGCTTCGGCCGATCTCGGCACAGAGGTCTGGGCGAAGGTCGAAGAATCTTGCGGGGCTTGGGGCGGCAACAAGGTCCGGAAGCTCGAGTACATCCTTGCCCACGCAAAAAACAAGGGCGCGAAACATCTGGTCACCTACGGGGCGGGAACCTCATCGTGGGCTGCGGCCGTCGTGCTCCATGGGTCGGCTATGGGATTCGACGTCACCTTGGGACTCGGCGGTGACGTGCCCGAGCATTACCGCGCTCTGTACGAGAAGCGCGGAGTGACGGTGCACAAAGCCCCCTCCTACAACCTGACGCCCCTCGCCGCGGCGAAGGCGGTCATCGCTGCAGGCCCCAAGGCGATGCGATTGGCGGCAGGAGGGAGCGATCGTCGAGGCGACCTTGGGTCGATGTCTGCGGGGGCCGAGATCGCCGACGATGTCGA
>DASQLQ010000015.1:0-6469 GCA_035629935.1 Actinomycetota bacterium | reverse complement strand
GGTGCCCGAGCAGGTCGCCGCGGAGACCAGGGGCAAGAAAGAGTCCGTCTCCGCTTCCGGAGCCCGCCTCGCAACACTCGGGCGGATGTGCAAACCGAATTACGAAACACTTGTCTCCGACGAGGGCGGGCGGCGATGGGGGCTGTCCGACTGCCTGGTAGCCCAGCAGGGCGCCAACTACGCGCTGGCGAAGAACCTGCAGAAGTGGCGGGCGACGGAGCTGAGGGGGAATGGGCTACTGACCTCGGCCAACGTCGCGCCGCCGACTCGAACCCACTCCGTCACCAAGAACCGGATCCTGGCCGCCGCCTATAACGGTGGATCGACGTTCGGTGTCACGGCGTTTGCCCCGCCCACGGCGCGCACGCTCATGGCAGCGCTGCTGGTGCACGACCTCAGGAACCCAAAGGCACCGGCCAACCCGGAGAACGAACTGGGGCACCCATATGAATTACTCAGTGACGCAGCCGCCCACGGCGGTATCTGGCGACTTCACCACGAGCCGCGCACGATCCTTCCCCTTGCTGTGTTGGTGGGTTTCGCTAGGAGGAGCCCGAAGAACCGCTAGAGGGCGGCTCACTCTCGGGTTCGCCCAAACGACGCTCTAGATCGGCGATCTGCGCGTCCAGTGCCGAAGTGTCGGCAGCGCGCCCCTTCACGAAGTCCTTCATGCGCTGCGGGTAGCCGATCACCGCTGCGTCGTAAACGGGCAGGCCCAATCGTTCGCACAGTCCGAACGCCTGAGCGGGATCGCGCACCGCTCCCCTCGTGTGCTCGCCGAAGCGGTCCACGAGTAGAAGCGTGGTCGGATTCGTTGCCGTCTGGGGCTCGACGAATCCCTCGACCCCCTGGTGTTCCCGGGCGAACTCCTCGAGGTGGGCGACATCCGGCCCCCCGCGGCGCGCGAAGAAACTCCTGATCCGATCGCCGAGTCCCATCGTGTTCTCGCCTTCCCGCCGATCAACCCTTGCGGGATTTCACCTCTTCGATCAATTGCGGAAGGATCTTGAGCGCGTCACCGACGATGCCGAGATCGGCCAGCTGGAAGATCGGTGCCTCTTCGTCCTTGTTGATGGCGATGATCTTCTTAGCGCCCTTCATCCCCACGACGTGCTGGGTCGCGCCGCTGATCCCGATAGCGATGTAGACGCCGGGCTTCACCGTCTTGCCTGTTTGACCGACCTGCATCGCATAAGGAACCCAACCCGCATCGACAACGGCGCGGGTCGCCCCGACAGCGGCACCACCGATCGCAGCCGCTAGGTCGTCGAGCAACTTGAAGTTGTCCGGCTCTTGCAACCCACGCCCACCGGAGATGACGACGGGAGCGTCCTCGAGCTTCGGTCCACTCGCTGCTTCCTCGTGCTTCTCGACGATCTTCACAGCCTTGGCTTCGTCGGGGATCGCAACCTCGACGGCCGAAACCGTGGCTTCTCCGCCGGCTTCCTTCGCCTCGAAAGACTTAGGTCGGAACAACACCAGCTTGGGTGAACCCTCGAGCTTTACGTCCACGATCTGAGCGCCACCGAAGATCGCAGTCTTGACCGTCTCGGTGCCCTCCATGTCCATGGCGTTGCTCATCAATGTCGAACCGAGACGCGCCGACAACCTGCCGGCGATGTCGCGCGAGTCGTAATTCATGGCGAACAGGATCGCCTCCGGCGAGTGCTGCCCGGCAAGTTCCGCCAACGCGTGCACGTGAGGCAGGACGAGATGGTCGTCGTACACCGCGTCGTCGCTCGCGTGGACCGTCGATGCGCCGTACTGCCCCAGCACCTTGGCGGCCTCCGTTGCGCCGGCCCCCAGGATGACGGCTTCGACCTCGCCGCCGAGCGATGCGGCTTTTGTCAGGATCTCGAGCGCCGCCGGATCGACCTTGCCCTGACTGTCGCGCTCTACGTAAACCCAGATCTTCGCCACTTAGATCACCTTCGATTCTTTGAGGAAGTCCGCGATCTTCGCGGCCCCCGTGCCGTCGTCTTCGATCACTTCACCGGCCTTGCGTTCTTCGGCCGGGGCCATCTGTGCGATCGACTGCTTGGGCGCAACGTCGTCAGCACTAAGGCCGAGATCGGAAAGGGACAACTCCTCAACCGGCTTCTTCTTCGCCGCCATGATCCCTTTGAAGGAGGCGTAGCGGGGCTCGTTGACTCCGGCAGTCACCGAGATGAGCGCCGGCAGCGAGCTCTCGACGACGTGGTAGCCGTCGGCCGTCTGCCTGTCGACCTTGATCGCTCCGTTGGAGCCTTCGATCTTCTTGACGAAGGTGACCTGCGGGAGACCGAGGAACTCGGCCAGCGTCGCGGCCATCGTGCCGGTGTAACCGTCGGTCGACTCAACCGCAGTGATCACGAGGTCGTACTCCTGCTTCTTGATCACCTCGGCCAACACCTTCGCAGTCACGAGGGCGTCGGACCCCTTCAGCGAGTCGTCGGACACCAGGACGCCTTTGTCGGCTCCCATCGACAGACCACGGCGGATGCCTTCCATCGCCTGAGCGGGACCCATGGATACGAGGGTCACTTCGCCTTCGTGCGCTTCCTTGAGTTGCAACGCTGCCTCGACTCCGAACTCGTCCCCCGGATCGAGAACGCCCTGTATGCCTTCGCGCTTCAGGGTGTCACCGTCCATCTCGGGGGGCAGGTTCGGGTCCGGGATGTGCTTCACACAGACCACGATGTTCAACGAGAACCTCCTAGAGAGCCTTGCGGGATCGATCCGACCGCCTGCTTGCTATAGCAAGCACCCTACCAAAGGGAATTATCCCTTGGAAAAGGTACTCCTACCGTGCCTGACCAAGGGGAGGTCATCAGAGGTACGCCTTGAGCGCGTCGCTGGGCGCGTTGCTCCCATCGCGACTCTTCGGTACTGGATAAGCCAAGTGACTGGTGGACCTGTGTCTTGGTTGTTTTCTGGCGAGTACGAGATGTGGGGGTTATGGCTTCCTGGCTTGAGACGGAAGCACAATTCGCCAACCAGGCGGGATGCCCCTGATGAGATGGTCAACGAACGCAAAGACATCCCTATCGTTCTGAAGATTCGCAGGGAGCGGCCACTCGCGGTCAGCGACGGCGGGAGGCCAAATCTGGGTGACTATCCGATCCCAAGGTGGGTCGAAGTTGATGTGGAGCCTCTTACCGGGGTCGGGGTTGACCAGACAAGCGAGAACAACATGCCCCAGAACGAGGATAGTGAACAGGCCCTCCCGCCGCCCCGCGGTGGGGTGCTGTGGCGGAGGAATTAGTCCATGCAGCCACGTCATAAAGAAATCATCAGCGAGTCCTGCGATCCAAACGCTGGTTTCGGGGGTCGGTTGTTCGGTCAGTCGCAGGTGCGGGCCGATGTCGGCAGGGGGGTTCAGCTGGGCCTTAAACGCCATGAGGTAAGAGGTTTTTGCTACCCAGAAGGAGATGAGCGACTGCAGCGAAGGGGTAAGGGTCCCACCTGCTCCTTGGATGTAGGGCTTGAACTCCCGCGATGCCCGGGACTCGATCTTGGTGCCGAGCCAATTGACGTTGCATTGGTGGCACAGCACGTAGCCCTTAAGGCTGAACTTGCCACCGCCCACAGGTTTGTACTTCCCGCCAGTCATGCGTCCCATAACTTGCAAGCCCTCCGTTGTGAAGAGATTGCGGAGCCATTTAGGAATGATGTCCTCAAGACTGGCGGCGCGCTTACCGCACATGACGCACTTGCTAGGCATAAAGTGGAGGTGCCATGCCGAAACAATCAGACGACCTCACCCGCAAATGGGACGAGGTACAGAAAACCAAGAAGGGCCTCAAGATTCCTGTTCCCACCAAGGAGCAGATTAGCGACTCGCTTCGGAAGGCTTCTCAGAAGCAGGAGCAAGAACCCGAGGCTGACAAGCGGTCCTAACCGTGGACCCCGAACTTGCCCGCCTAAGGGACAACATCCTCGACGAACTCCAAGCGCAGTTCGCTATGCATGGGAAACCTGCCGATGAGGATTTCCTGCGCTGGCTAGCTGAGGCGGTCGCCATCAACATTGACTACGCATTCACCTTTGAGTGGTCGCCGCGTTGGGAGAAGGGTCGGGGGCCGGACGGACCTGAGCGTCCTGCTCCACCCGCTCCAGAAAAGCGTTGAACATCCCGCGGCCTCCGTGGTCGCGGTTGTTGTAGCGGAACGCGTACTCGTCCAAGTAGGTCTGCAGGTACTTGGCAGACACAGAGTGGTAGACGCCACCGATCCCGCGCTTGGTCACTCACCCCACGGGGGTGGATTAGATGCCCCTTCGCCCGTGCGTTGTGGCGATCCCAAGTAGGTGGGTTACGCGGCTGGACCGCCAGCGCCGCGCTCCTCTTACTCCGAAGAAATCCAGCATCATCAGCTCACTTCAGAACATGCGTGACGGTCCCCGAATCGGGACCGTAGTCAAAGCAATGCTCGGTGACATCACCCCCGGAAGGGTTCCCCGGACAATCCTCGTTATCCGAATCGGAATAGACGGTGGAAACACGCCAGCCGTAGGAGTCGAGACCGCGACGCAGCATTCGACGCGGGAAAGCGAAGCTCACGGAACGGGAATCCTCACGCCAAACCCTTGCGTAACCGCGGAACTCAACCTTGCCTTTGTTGTTGGCGAACATGACACCGTAAAAGGAACCGTCGCTATTCCCTCTGACAGACAGAGTGCGTTCCGTAATTCCGTCATCGTTCACATCAAACGAGATTCGGATTCCATTGCCTGGGCCGACTTCCGTGTCTGCCCACTCGTCATACATGACCACGTCGTGTTTCAGAGTCATCTTCACTCCGGATTCCTCGATATGGCTGGCCGCGTAGCTTGCGATGTCGAATCGTCCAGAGGAATCGTCGGCGTCGGTAAAGGAAATGTCATCTGCTACGGCTACCCCGCTAGTCATCAAGACTCCGAGGACGATGCAAGCGACGTGCCACCCAACACTCTTCCTGCTCATCTACTCCTCCATCTCCCTTTGAGAGGTGCGTCGGCTGCGAACCGCGGCTAGGTGGAGCGGTAGTAGGTCACACCTTCTTTGTCGTATATCTGAGCGTCGCCGTCCTCGACGATCAGGTCCAGATGCGCCACTACCTCGGAGACTGCCAGGAAGGCCTCATCCTCGATCTTGTCGGGATACATCTTCTGAGCAAGCTCGAAAACCGTCTGGCCCTCCTCCTCGAGGAAACCCGCGACATCTACCTTGCGTTTCTCGTGGTGCTCGATCGTCGAGTTGATGAGTGCACCCGGATCCTCGACCGGATCCCCGTGGCCGGGATAAACGAGCCTCAGATCCATGGCCGCCATCTTGTGCAGGGAGGCCAGGTAGTCCTTGAGCGAACGCCGTCGCTCGCCCGGCTCGTCGAGGGAAGGCTCCAGCAGTGGGTTCGGTGAGGTCTTGGGGAGAAGCTGGTCCCCGGCGAACATCGTGTGCGTCTGTGGTTCGACGTAGACGATGTGTCCGCCGGTGTGCCCCGGCATGTCGTAAGCAACTAGCTCGAAGCCGTCGAACTGGAATCGATCGCCATCGTGAACGGCTACCACTTGGTCGTGGTCCATGCCCGGTCGGCCCCCGCCTTCTCGCTCTCGACGTCGGTTCATCTTGAACAGCATCTCGAGCGGCATGCCCGCTTCCATCAACAGACGACCCGTTTCCATCATCATCTGGGGATCTCTCACACGCT
This sequence comes from Actinomycetota bacterium, assembly GCA_035629935.1. Lineage (GTDB taxonomy): Bacteria > Actinomycetota > CADDZG01 > CADDZG01 > WHSQ01 > DASQLQ01. Next base: position 803 of record DASQLQ010000015.1, on the reverse strand, counting down.
TGATCTCGCGCGCCGGGAAATACACGTTCGCCCCGGATGCATCCTGGATCGTGCTAACGAGTCCGTAGTGATCGGGGTGACCGTGGGTGATCAGGATCTGCTCGATGGACTCCGGGAAGTAACCCCGTTCGTTCAAAGCGAGCTTGAGTGCATTCTCCGCTTGGGAGCTGTTAAAGCCGGCGTCGATGAGGGTCAGCGGCGTCGACTCGATCAAGAAAGCATTTACCGGCCCCACGCTGCCGTACGGCGTGGGCATCGATATCCGAGTGACCGGGAGGCGTTCCACGGGACCTACCTTATGGGCGCTCGAGGGTCAGGAGACCTTCAGGGTTCTAATGTCTCCCGTGAATGGCAATAGTGGTTCGAGTGCTCGTTCAACGGCTGCTTTGGATACCGAGCGCTTTGTGAAGAGCTTCACCTCGAAGTCGGTACCAGTCGGCTTGGCCTTGTGCGTCCACACTCCGACCACTTGCCCTCCACGCACGATTACTTGCGAGACCCAGGCCCCGGTCCGGTAAACGACGCTCTTCTTGTTCTTGGGAACGATCGACGGGTGCGGAAGTCCGGCCAGCGTGTAGGCATCGAACATCCCGAGCGCACGTACTTCATCGTCTTCTTCTGACTTCTCGAGGGTTTTCAGATCCTTCTTCAGCACATAGGCCTTGTCACCGTCGCGATCGACGAGGGTGAGTTCGTTCTCGATCGACTCGATGACCCTGCGGGCGTCCGCGGGCTGGAATCCCCACCACCGGGCGAACTCCTCCCGGGTTGCCGGACCATGAGCGACGAGGTAGCGCCGCAGT
>DASQLQ010000014.1:0-21957 GCA_035629935.1 Actinomycetota bacterium | reverse complement strand
CCCTAGAGAGACTTCAGGAAACCCGTCACCTCGGAGTTGAAGGCCTCCATCTCTTCGATCATGCAACCGTGTCCGGTCTCGAACAGCCTGAGCCGGGCCCCGGGGATCTCGGCCGCGATCTCCTCCTGAGCGAAGTACGGAACCATCATGTCGGTCTTGCCCCCGAGGACGAGGGTGGGGCACGAGAGCTGGCCCAGCTCGGTCAGGGTGTCGTGTTTTTCGATCGCCTCGAGTTGAGCCGTGAGTACTTCGGGAGCGGTTGCGTCTGGGCCCGTCTCTGCGTAGAACGCGGCAACCATTCGGTCGATCATGTCCCGGCCCATCTCGAAGAACTTCGGAGTGAACATCCAGAGCAGAGCCGCTTCGACCAGACCCTCTGTCCCGCGAGCTTCGATGATCGAACGGGCGAGGGCACTCTGACGGCGCATGAACTCGATCGGCCGGGCCCAGGTCACCGCAAGGATGAGTGCCGACACCCGGTCGGGGTGAGCGAGAGCGATCCGCTGAGCAACGGCACCGCCCATCGAAACCCCGAAGACGACGGACTTGTCGATACCCAGGTTGTCCAGCAGGCGGATCGTGTCGTCCGCCATCTCCTCGATGCTGGCCGACTGGCCCGGCGAAGAGCGGCCGAGCCCACGGTTGTCGAAAGTGATGAAGCGGTGGGTTGGCGTCACGGCCGGGATCTGTGCCGACCAGAAACGCTGGTCGAGGGCGAATCCCATGACCCCGGTGCAAGGGGGCCGGTCGGCTTCGCCGTGGTCTTGGTAATGAAGGCTGATGTCACCCAATTCGGCTATTGGCATGAAGGAAAGTTACCTGAGGACGGAACGCAGTCTGAAACGCCGGGCCTTCGGCCTGACGAAGTCCAAACACGAACGCCGACGGGCTCGGCCGTCGGCGCAAACAAAAATGTACCCCGCAGTGGCTTTCGGCCGGAGCCTACTTACCTCTGCGAGGTACCTGACCATCTTAATTCACCTGATTTCGCGACCACAAGAGCTTGCGCCGACTTTTCTTCGCGAGTCGAAACAATTTCTTCGCGCTTGATCTAGAGGTAACTGCGCAGATCCCAGAGCTCCGGATAGAAACGCTTCTCTAGAGTTGTGCGCAGATAGGACGCTCCGGTCGAACCACCCGTTCCGGTCTTCGAACCGATCTGTCGTTCAACCATCAAGATGTGGCGCTGCCGCCACAAAGCGAAGTACTCGTCGTGGGTCAGCAGGGCTTCTGAAACATCGAACTCGCTTGCGTACTTCTCACGCTCTCGCGCCATGGCGACCAGCGATTCCCGGCGGATCAACTCGTTGTCTGCCGGCATAGGAAGGCCCGCGGCGGTAAGGAGACTGCAGAAGGCATCCCAGATCGTTGGCTCGGCAAGCCTCAGCACCAGACGGCTCTTCTCTTTATCGCTGTCTCCCAAGCGCTTCAGATACGACTCGTCCTTCAGGCCGGAGATGAACTCGACCTCGCGAAACTGGATCGACTGGAAGCCGCTCGCGGGAGCGAGGTGCTGGCGGAACTCGAGGAAATCCTGAGGAGACATCGACTCGAGGACCGGGATCTGCTCGATGAGGACACTCTCGATCGTGTGAACCCGGTGGAGAAGGTGACGGGCCTGCACGGTGTTGCCCTCGAAGAGAAGGTCCCGGATCGATTCCAACTCGAAGAGGAGCTGCTTGAACCACAGCTCGTAGACCTGGTGAACGACGATGAACAGAAGCTCGTCGTGCGCCGGCGGATCAGACTCGAGTTTCTGGAGCGACAACAGCTCCCGGACTTGCAGGTAACTGCCGTACGAGAGACGGCGGTCCTCCTCGCCGAAGCGTGGTGGCCGCGGCGACTGATCGATCAGTTGTCCTTCTTGGGTCGGGCCGGCTCCCGCTCTTCTGCCTCATCGTTCGCCGAGTCCTCGCTGGGCTCGGTCGACTCGACCACAACGGGGTCGGGGGCCGACGAGTACATCGGACGCAGCGGCGCGACGACCGTCGAGATGATAGGAGTGCCCACGTCGACGAGGTCGTAGAGCTCGATGACATCCTCGTTCGCCATACGAACGCATCCGTGCGAGGCGTTGTATCCGAGCGAGTAGGTCGCCGTCGTTCCGTGGAAGCGGATCGCGGGAGCAGACCAGTTCAGGGCGCGCAGTCCGAGTGGGTTGCTGATGCCGGGTGGGATCGACGCCGGCATGTCCGCGCCCCAGCCATCGGGGGCCGGGTTCACCCACGTCGGCATGTATCGCTTCTCGGTGATCTCGAACTCCCCGGTCGGGGTTGGGTAATACGGCTGACCGGGTGCTACGACCCAGCGATGCGTGATCTTGCCGTCCTCGTAGAGGTAGAGCTTGTTCTCACCGATGCGGAGCAGAAGGATCTGGTCGTACTTGGCCTCCAGCACTTTTGGTCGTTTCCAATTGGCGGCGATGACAGCCTCTGTCTCACCTGCATCCAAAGCATCCTGGAGACGGTTGAACGTCTCTTTGGTGTGCATCTTTCGTCCGGCGAGCTCGGGTATCACCTTCACCCAACCCGTCGAGTAGTCGATCGTTGCGTCCCGGGCCGGACGGTTGAATCCGGACGCGAGCCCCTGCAGGAAACTGCGTAACGCTCTTTTTGGATACCTGATCGCAAGTGGCTCGTCGAACCATGTGGTCGTGCCGAGAACGCGCAAGCGCGCCTTGTCCAGGAAGCCCGCTTCGCGACTTGCCTGAACCGCGGCCGCTACCGCATCGGCTGCGTTGTTCCTGGCCCCCAACTGTTTCGGCGTCACTTCCCAGGTCTGGCCGCGCCATCGCAGAGTGATCGTTCGTGTTAGATGCGGCTGGATCGCATCGGCGACCGCGGTCGTGGCCTCGGTCTCGGTCATGCCCCCGAGGTCGACGCCGGCCACCCAGGTGCCCGGAAGGATGAGGCCCGAGTACTGGCTGCTGTAGTCGTAGGTCGCGTATGCCACGCCCGCGCTGCTGACGGTAACCAGGACGAAGATGGTCGCCGACATCCAGCGAACGGCGGCGGCGCTGGGGCGACGGAAGAAGGCATGCCGCATCCGGGCAAGGCGGGAGGGGCTGGAGATCACCTCGGTGCTGGGCGCGGCCATGGGCACCTCGACCTCTTCGACTTGCTCGGACTGCTTGTCCGACATATCCGACATAGTTGTTGAATGTTAAGGCTCGCGAGCTTGGTTCGGTAGGCATCTTGCCTAGCGAACCCACCTGGTAAACGATGCTTCCATGACGATCCACAACAGCCTCATCGACGCGATCGGCAACACCCCCCTGCTTCGACTGAACAAGGTCGGCCGGGGTCTCCGCTGCCAGCTTCTCGGGAAGCTCGAGATGCTCAATCCCGGGGGCAGTGTGAAGGACCGGATCGGTCTCCCGATGATCGAAGCCGCCGAACGAGCCGGCCACCTCAAACCAGGTGGAACGATCGTCGAACCAACATCAGGTAACACGGGGGTGGGCCTAGCCATCGCAGCGGCGATCAAGGGTTACCGGTGCATCTTCACGATGCCCGACAAGATGAGCCAAGAGAAGATCGCTCTGTTACGCGCTTATGGAGCAGAGGTCGTAATCACCCCCACCAGCGTCCCGCCGGAGTCCCCCGAGTCCTACTACCGGGTTGCCGATCGTTTGACCGAAGAGATCCCCGGCGCTTTCCAGCCAGACCAGTACCACAACGACAGCAATCCTCAAGCGCACTACGAGTCGACCGGCCCCGAGATCTGGGAACAAACGAACGGGAAGATCACACACTTCGTCGTTAGCGTTGGAACCGGTGGAACGGTAACGGGGGCCGGACGCTACCTGCACGAGAAGAACCCGGACATCGTTGTTGTCGGCGCGGACCCCGAAGGATCGATCTTCACGAGCGACGAGATCCACCCTTACCTCGTTGAAGGCATCGGTAAGGAATCGTGGCCGGGCACGCTCGACCGAAGTGTGATCGACCAGTGGGTCAGGGTCTCGGACCGAGACTCGTTCCTCACCGCTCGTCGCGTGACGCGCGAGGAGGGGCTCCTTGTCGGCGGATCGACGGGAACCGCGGTGTGGGCCGCGTTGGAAGTCTGCAAAGGCCTCGATGAGAACGCGGTGGTTGTCGTAGTCCTGCCCGACTCAGGCAAGAGCTATCTCTCGAAGATCTACAACGAAAACTGGATGCTCGAACACGGTTTCATCGAGCGACCGGGCACCGCAGCCCGCATCGGCGAAATCATCGCCGACAAACAAGATCATGCAGCTATGCCCGCGTTGGTGGCCGTCCCCGCGGGGGCCAAGGTCGGCGATGCGATCGACCGTTTGCAGCAGTACGGCATCTCTCAGCTACCGATCGCCAAGAACGAGCAGCCCACGGATGTCGGCGAGATCCTCGGTTCGATCAACGAACGAAGTCTTTTGGACCGGGTGTTCCGTGACCGCGACGCAGTTTCGCGCGACGTGGTCGAGGTGATGGATCCTCCGCTGCCCGTGGTGCAGACCTCGGCCGGGGTGGACGAGATGTTCGCCGACCTCGCTAGGGGGGCCGAGGCCGTTCTCGTCGCCGAGGGTTCGCTGCCGTTGGGAGTACTGACCCGAGCGGACCTACTCGAGTTCCTCTCTCACCAAGGACCGATCTAACCGTTCTTTCCTACTGAGAGCGCGCTGGCAGGTACCTCAGTTAGGAAAGAAAGGCTTGGTTCAGGTCGGCGATCAGGTCGTCGGGGTGTTCGATCCCGACCGACAGGCGCACGAGTGTGTCCGGCACCTCCATGCCCGATCCGGCGAGCGACGCGTGGGTCATCTTTCCGGGATGTTCGATCAGAGACTCGACACCACCGAGAGATTCGCCGAGGAAGAAGAGCTTCGTCGACTCGCACAAGTGAAGGGCCCGTTCTGCGCTGTCTGTCTCGAACGAAACCATCCCTCCATAGAGAGGTTCGCCGGCAGCAGCCATCTGCTTCGTTGCTATGTCGTGCCCGGCGAATGAAGGCAAACCCGGGAAGTGGACCTTGGCAACGTCATCGCGCCGCGCAAGCCATTCGGCAACCACCATCGCTCCAGTGCAATGTGCCCGCATCCTTATGGCCAATGTCTTCAGTCCCCTGATCAAGAGCCAGCAATCAAAGGGGCCGGGGATCGCACCGACGGCGTTCTGCAAGAAGCGCAACTGGTGAGCCAAGTGCTCGTCGTTGGTGGCCAACGAACCCATGACGAGATCCGAATGGCCGCCGAGGTACTTCGTGGCGGAATAGATAACAACGTCTGCATCGAGCTCGAGCGGTCTCTGGATGAAGGGCGTGGCGAACGTGTTGTCGACGGCGAATTTGGCCCCGGCATCGTGCGACGCCCGAGCCAGAGCCGCGAGGTCGAGAACCTTCAGCAACGGGTTCGTCGGTGTCTCTGCCAGGACCAGTGCGGCCCCCTTGGCCAACTCCGATTCGACAGCTGTCAGATCTGTCATGTCGACCGTTGCGAACTCGATCCCGACTTCATTCAGCACCTTGGAGAACAGTCGATAGGTCCCGCCGTATACGTCGTCGGGGATCAGAACTCGGTCACCGCTCTTCAGCGTGAGGGCCAGGGTGGTGATCGCTGCCATCCCCGATCCAAAGCTGACCGCGTGCACTGCACCTTCGAGGGCCGCTAAGCATGTCTCAAGTGCCCGTCTTGTCGGATTATCCGTACGCGAGTACTCGAAACCTTTGTGTTCCCCTACACGTTGCTGTACGTATGTAGATGTTTGGTAGAGGGGAACGATCGCCGCTCCGGTCGCGGGCTCGGGCTCTTGGCCCGCGTGAATGGCGGCGGTTTCGAAGCGAATACCATCGTCCATCTCAACTCCAAGGAGGCGAAGGAAAACTGAGGGACCTGGATACCACGGCTACGCAGGGAAAAGGAGCATGGGTAGCCGTACTCGGTCAGTGGCGGAAGGGTTGCCTTCGTCTTCCCCTCCCGTACGTGCACGCGGTCGGAACCGCAGGTCTATCCAGCAAAGTTCTCTCCCCCTTCGAGCCTCTCCCCAGCGAGCAAACCCCGGCCGATCTCGAAGTACAGACGGAGCTCGATCCGTACGATGCAAGTCCGCTAGAGGGAGCGTCCGGGCTGGTGTTGTGTGGAGGCGGCGACGTCGACCCAGACCTTTACGGTCGCACCCGTCACCCCCGCACTCACAACGTGTCGCAGAAACGCGACCGCTTCGAGCTCACCTTCCTGAGCACGGCGCTCGATCTGGACATGCCGGTTCTCGCGATCTGTAGAGGGATGCAACTCATGAACGTGCACTTCGGAGGCACGCTCAACCAGCATCTGCTCGATGACCCCAAGCGACTCGACCACTATCGCGACAGGCCTCTGGCCGAGCCCGCACACGGAGTGACGTTCAAAGAGGGAACCCGTCTAGTCGAAGTGACGGGCGGAATCAAGATCGACGTGAACACGCATCACCATCAGGGACTCGAGGATGTGGCGGAGCCACTCCAGGAGATCGGCTGGGCCGAGGACGGTGTTTTGGAAGCGGTGACGTCTACCGAGCATCCGTGGGTCGTCGGGGTCCAGTGGCATCCCGAGGCGATGGTTCCGATGCACGAGCCCCAAGTGAACATCTTCGATGCGTTCGGCGATGCGGTCCGCAGCTACGCTCAAGGATCCAAGGCGAGAGGAATCACGGCGCAAAGCGCCTGATCAGCTCCCGGATGGGATGCCCATCACCGCGGCGGCATCGCGCGACGATGTGGCGGCACGTTCCGCAACCACCGGTCCCGTAGCTCTGACGAAGAGCATCCCGGCGTTCCCCGAGATCTCGATCCGGCGCCGCGTCCCAGGCCCGACGACTATCCCCCGAAATTTGGCCGGAACGTCGGGCGCGGCCCTATCCCGAAGGATGGCGACGTCGACCGTGATCCGTCCGGGCCCGGGGTTGAGTAAGACGAGGGTGTCGGTTGTGGGCTTCAGCAATGCTGGTGGCACCAGCCATCTCGGCTGAGCTACGGCGGAACCCATCTCCGAAGAAACTCCGGAAACGGCGTCCAGGTCGTACCAGATCGTTCTCTCGGCAACGAAACGCACACTGTTCGTGGAGCGCACGATCACGCCCGCACCGCCGATGTTGTGCCCCCCGCGTCCTACGAACTCCGACAGAGGCAACCTGCGGGAGCTGGCAGCGGGCACCGCCACCTCGACGAGCTTGGGTGGTTGAAGGGTCTCTTTCGCCGTAACCAGAGACACAGAGACGATGGCTTCGTCGCGGGATGGATTGAGGATGTTGATCTTCTCTTCGACCCCTTCCTCGACTGACCCGGCCGGGAGATACCAAGTAGTTGCCGAGTTCGGCGCTCCGAGTGAGAACTGCACGCCCGCGGCTTGCTCCTTCGGGTCGACCAGTGACGCTCGCCATGCAACAACCCGACCCCTGCTCATCTCGACCACCGCAGATAGGAGGGGCTGTGGCTGCACGAACTCGTTGATGTTCAGGACTTTCGTCGTCCCCGCCGGAACCGCAACCCCCTCTGCCAGTCGGGCCCTGGTCAGGTCCCCCGTCTCGGTAAAGAAGGTGATGCGCGCAACGGCCTCGTCGGGGAACGGGTTGTAAAGGATCAACTTCTCGTCGAAGCCGAGCGCGCTGGACCCTTCAGGGAAATACCAACGCGTTGACGCGAAACGAGAACACCGAGCCGCGCCCGCACCGACGATGGGGTCGTACACCTGAACGGTGGAAGCCGAGGGCATGACGCTGCCATAAGCCGTTACTGCCGTCGTTGCTTCCGCCTTCATGACGCGCGAGCCGGGACTCTCGAGATGCATCAGCTTGCCGGCCGCTTGCGGGTCGAAGCTGAAAGGAACACGTTCCTCGGCCAGCGAGGCGACCGTGACCTGTGCTGTTGATCTGGCGGCTTCGATCGGTGGTGGACAGTAGGACGTCTGTTCGACGATCCGATCGCCGCGAACAGGGAGCCGTGCCGGAGCTTTGACGGAACCGGTCACAAGATCGAATCCGATCCCCAGCAACAAGGCACCGGCGATCATGATGGCGAGCATCCGCTCTCTCTGCTCGATCATCGGCGAACCTCATTGATCGCCGCACGAGGCGTGCGTCCGAAGGCGGCCCCGAACGCAAGTACCCACCCCGCGACGATGACAACAAGCCAGATGATCTGGGTAAGGCCGCGCGGGAACTCGATCGAGAGATTCCTCCCACCGGTCGGCACCTCGAACCCGTTCGCCCAACCGGTATCGACGCGCTCGAGTGGCGCGCCGTCGAGAGTCGCTTCCCATCCGGGGTCGTAGCTCTCGGTTATTACGGCCGTGCCCGGACGGGCTGAATCCGCCACATAGTGTGACGAGGAACGTTGCTCGGCGATGATGCCTGCGTCATCCGACTTCGCGAAGCTCAGGCTCGTGTCTCCGGTTTGTAGAACCTGAAGCTCGGATGGCAGCTCTGCGTAGATAGCAGCGCGCTCGAGGAAGATCTGGTTCTCCAGCATCAGGTACTCGTCCTCGGTCCTGATGAGACCCAGGTCGCGCTGTGCCAACCACTTCGATGTTCCCGGTCCTCTTTCCAGAACCACGAAACGGATGTTGAACGCCCCGAGCAGCCCCCCGCCGCGATCGGTGGTGCCTTCCCGGATGGAAGCGACCGCGCGCTCCAACACTGCTTGGGGTCCTCCCGTCTTCGTCTCGTAAAGATCGCTGAGAACTTGACCGCGGGGCCCCGTGATCATGTAGTCGCTGGTCGGGCGAGCGATGCTGGGGTTGGGCGACGACCAGCCCTCGCCGATCCACAGAGCGCGGGACTGACCTTCGATCTCGGCTTCGATCTCGAGCACGTCTCTGATCTGCGATATCGCGTCTGCCTCGATCCGGCCGGAGTCGCGCCCTGGTGCCCAGTCGCCCCTAACAAGAGCAGGGCCCATGCCCGAAACGACCATGAACACCGCGAGCCCGAAACCGCCCAGAGTGACTGCATGAAGCAGGCCCAGTCCCCGCCGGGGGAGATCCTGACGGAAAGCCGCCACCGCTAGGCCGACCAGTCCGGCGAACGCTACGGAAGCCGGAACGGCTGCTTCGGTTGAAGACGCGACGAACGGCCGAAGTGCACCACTTGACATCGCTCCCACCAACCATGCGTCCGCGGCGATGACGGTCCAGAAGGCAAGTGCCATGTGTCGCCGCTGCCCGATGCCCACACCGACGGCGATCAGACCCAACAGAGGGAGAGCAAGCCCGGGGAGGGCCGGGAAATCCGGGGTCTGGCCCAACAGAACGCTCGACGTTCCGTCACCGGCGAAACCCGCAGCGTAAAGACGCCACGTGTCCCCCGTCGTCAATCGGCTCAACGCGCCGCCGTCCACGAACCAAGTCGCACTCCACGGAAGCAACAACAGCCAGCCGATAGCGAGCGCGACAGACGTCGCCAGAACGCCGCGCAGGGCTTTGGCTCCGCGATCGAGGAACGTGCGCGTTGCTGCAAGCATCACCGCGACGACGAAATACAGGACCAGCGAGCCGGGAACGAATGCAGCGGAGATCGCCGAACCAAGGGCCACGCGCGCCACCGACCGACTGCGGTTCCAGTTGGGGGGCCTCACCCACCCGATCAGCCGGATCATCTGCAGGAGAACGAACGGCGCTGCGGCACCGAACACCATCGCGCCGAGCGAACCCTCACGAACCCCCGAGTAACCGACTGCGCCGAGTGCGTAAGCGGCGCCGGCCGCGTAACGGGATGGTTTGTCTACGAGCTCGCGTACCAAGGCAGCCGCACCTATGAAGGCCATAACGCCCAAAGTGATGATCAACAACTTCTGCGCGGCCCCCGCGGCCCCCAACGTCAGTAGCGGGAAAAACCCGAGCAACGCGAAGGCAGGAAGGGTGGGTCCGCTCTCCCCTAGACCGACGGCCTTCCACGGCGACGCCCATGCTCTGAACAGCGCGGTAGCGCGTTCCGGATAGGGCAACAGCTCGCCCACGGCCGCCGGAGGGTCGAACAGGATGTGACGGAAAGCGATCGTCAACGCGAGGGCACCCAGGACCAGCGCGGCCACCGGCCATCCCTTCAAACGCGAGCCTGCCTGCCGCGCGGCTTCGCCGCGTCGTGCGATCAGCTCGGCACGCCGACCCCACGCCTCTTCTATGCGTTCCGCTTGGTGGTGCACGTACGAACGGACGCGTGTCGACTCGCGAACCGTGAGTCTGCGGAGGCGACGATCGGGGACGCGGCGCGTCCTTTGGATCCGGGCACGCTCGGAAAGGGTTTGAGGAAGCGAGATGAGGTTCCACCCGAAGGCTTTCGCTAGATTGAGGATCTCACCCGGCTGTCTTAGGAGGGCGAACCCAACGGCCTCCAAGAAGAGGAGGATCAGATAGATCGGATAGAGAGCCAGGACACGCACGCCGGAAACGTTCTTCGTCATAGTGCGAAGGCGGTTGCGGCGGATGAAGTACCGGGCGGGTAGGTAGGGGGAAGTCCGCTGGCCGGTCGCCAGTCCCATGAGGTGACGGACCTTCGCCGCCGGCTCGACCTTCACTTCGTGACCCGCGATCCGTGCTCGCCAGCAGAGATCGAGATCCTCAACGAACGCGCGCATGCGGGCGTCCCAGCCCTTGAGCGACCGGAAAACGTCGTGCCGAACGAGCATGCAGGTGGACGTAACGAAGAACACCTCGGTCGATCGGTCGTGTTGACCGAGGTCGATCTCGCCTTGTTCCAGACCTTTGTACGGATAGCCGAGGCGGTCGACGGCCATCCCAACTTCTTCGAGTCGGGTGGGGTCCTCCCACGAAACAACCTTGGGACCGACGATCGCGGTCGAGTCTTCGGCCATGATCCGCCCGACCATCTTCTCGAGCGAACCTGGTTCCAAGATGGCGTCGTCATGCAGGAACAAAAGCAGGTCGGCATCGGTGCGGACGCGCGATAGTGCCCAGTTGATCGCTCCCCCGAATCCGAGCGAACGAGGAGTCCTCACGAAGCCCCAACGCCGGCGACGCAGATGTCTCTTGGCGATGCGCCGCAACGGGGGGCCGGGCAGTGACCTGCGGGAAGCATCATCGACAACCAACACGTCGAGCATCGGGTACTTCTGGGCGTTGAGACCGATAAGAGCTTGACGCAACCAATCCTTGGCGTCGTGTGTGACCACGATCGCGAGGACCGATGGGATGGATCGCTCGTCGGTCGACTCGGCGCGCGTGTCGGCGTAGGTGACTCGAGTAGTCATGCTTAGAGCTTGCTACCCAGGAAGGACGCCGCGATTGCCCCAACACGGGCGCCACGCGCCGCGCCCAGCCTGCGGATCCATAAAAGTCATCCGAGGCAGGCTACTAGACTGCCCGCTTGCTGAGTCGTAGTTGGAAGGAGCACAAGTGAAAGTCGCCGCGTTGGCAGGCGGCGTCGGGGGCTCAAAACTCCTTGTCGGACTGGATAAGGAAGTTCCGCGAGGAGAGCTAACTGCGATCGTGAACACCGGTGATGACGCGATCATCTACGGGGTCCACGTCTCACCCGATGTCGACATCGTCTCTTACTGGCTATCGCGCATCAACGATAAAGAACGCGGCTGGGGGATCAAGGGCGACACGTTCGAAACCGTCGATGCACTCGCTCGTTTCGGTATCGAAACGTGGTTCCGTTTGGGCGACCGGGATCTGGCAACGTGCCTGTACCGCACTCAGCAACTCCGGGCCGGTGCAACGCTTTCCTCCGTCACCGATGACATCCGCAACGCACTGGGGATCGCCACGAAGATCATCCCGATGTCGGACACGCGCGTTCCAACCCGGATAGTGACCGAGGATGGGCGCACGCTCGATTTCCAGGACTACTTCGTGAAGGAGCAGCACAAACCTCCGGTGAAAGAGGTGCGCTTCTCGGGGATCGCCGATGCGAAGCCGGCTCCTGGCGTTCTGGATGCGATCCGCAGGGCTGACAAGGTCATTCTTTGTCCCAGCAACCCGGTCGTGTCGATCGGGCCGATCCTGGCGCTGCCGGAGGTGCGGGACACCCTTAGAGCTCACCCGTCGGTGATCGCTGTGACTCCGATCGTTCGCGGCGCACCTCTAAAGGGACCGGCCGACAAACTGCTTCCCACGATAGGGGCGGAGGTGAGCGCCGCCGGCGTCGCGAAGTTGTACGAAGATTTCTGCGACGTGTTCGTTCTGGACGAGCGCGATGCCGACGAGGTACCTCTTATCGAGGGATACGGGATGCGCGCCGAGACATGCAACACCATCATGATGGACAACTCTGCTTCTGAAGCGCTCGCCCGGAAACTGCTCGAGCTTTGACCCCCGTTCAGATTCTCCCCGTCGAAGGAGTCCCCGAGATCGTCACGGCCGACGATGTGGGGCTTCTGATCGTCGACGCGGTCGGTCCCGACGATTTCATCGATGGCGACGTCGTCGTCGTCACTCAGAAGGTCGTTTCCAAGTCTGAGGGTCGCCTGAGGCCGGCCACCGAACGGAGGCAAGCGATCGAAGAGGAATCGGCACGCGTCCTACGACGCACTCCCGGTGGGATGACCATCTCCGAAACGAGACACGGCTTCGTTTGCGCCAACGCAGGAGTAGACGAATCCAACGTTCAGACCGAACACATCGCGTTACTGCCTCTCGATCCCGATGCGTCCGCCCGTCGGATACGAGCACGGATCAAACACCTGACGGGCGTGGATGTCGGGGTGATCATCAGCGACACCTTCGGGCGCGCGTGGCGAATCGGTCAAACGGATGTAGCGATCGGCGTTGCCGGGATAGAACCCTTCATCGACTATCGGGGAAGCACCGACACGCAGGGACGCGACCTGCACGCCACACGGATCGCGGTCGCCGATGAGTTGGCCGGGGCAGCCGAACTAGTGATGGGAAAGAGCACTCGGATCTGCGCTGCCATCGTCCGGGGAGCAAATGTGAAGTTCGGTCGCGGAGCGGCGACAGAGATCGTGCGCCCCCGCACGGAGGACCTTTTTCGCTAGCCAGCGTCTCACCAGCGCTCGCGGTGCACAACTTCCTCCAGCGGCCGCCAGCCACGGGCCAGGGAACTGGAGGGCCGGTCGGGCTCGGGATGGCCGACCGTCACGACCCCGATCGGAACCACCCCTACAGGGAGATCCAGAGCGGAGGCCAGACCCGCGATGCGATGCACACCGAAGAAGCCCGCTGAGAGTCCCTCGTCCACCGCGCCCAGTAGTAAGAGCATGAACACGCACCCTGCGTCGATCCACCAGTAGGGCACCGGCCATTCGATCTCGCGGCCCCCTTCCAGCTTGTCTTGTTCGTTGTAACGGTCGTGATACTCCTGCTCCGCTACGCAAACCGCTATGTGGACGGGGGCTTTCGATACCCAGCGATCGAAACCGCGCCGCGCGTACTCATCCTCACTAGCGATCTCGGCGATCATTCGGCGGCGTCCCTCGTCGGTGACGACCACGAGGTGGATGCCTTGGGAGAAGCCGGCGCTCGGCGCCTTCCGGGCGGTGGCGACGAGTCTCTCGATCGCGGCGGGATCCACGGGGGCAGTGGAGTAGTTGCGCACCATCCTGCGGTTCCTCACGACATCTCTAAATTCCAAGTTGCGTCACCTCCCTGTTAGCCTCCCCGCCGTGAGCAAGAAGCTAGAGCAAAAACAGGCCCGGCGGCTCGAGGAGGAGCGTCGGAAGGCAGAGCGCCGGAAAGACGCTCTGCGTCGCAACATGATCACGATCGTCGTTGCCCTCCTAGTGGCCGGCTTGGTCGTCTTTGCCATCACTAACGAGAAACAGCAGGCGGAGGCCCCCGTCGGGGTTGGTGGGGAAGAAGCCGGCTGCGATCCGGTCGAGGAGTTCGAGGCACAGGAAGGGCAGCACATCGACGAAGGCGCCGCCCACGATCCCTACAACTCCGACCCGCCCACATCGGGCCCCCACTACGCGACTCCCGCCGACGCCGGCTTCTATCCATCCGCCCTGCAAACTGAGCAAGTGGTTCACAACCTGGAGCACGGGCAGGTTGTGATCTGGTACGCCACCGATCTCGAAGCGGAGGATGTAGATCTGGTCGAAGAGATCACCGAAGACGAGCGGACCGCCACCGCGTCCGTCCCCTACGACATCGACCCCAAGTACTCGCTAGTCATGACGGCATGGCTGGCGGGTGAAGGCGAGAACGACAACGGCACGGGCGTGTTGCAAGGCTGCGCGCGGATCTCACAAGAGGCCGTCAACGAATTCCGTGCCCTGTATCAAGGCAAGGGGCCGGAGCCCTTCACCGCACCGTTCAAGGGCTGATCCTTCAGGAGTTTGCTTTGAACCAGGCCACGGTCTGCTTCAGACCAGTGTCCAGGGGCACCTGAGGCACCCAGCCCAGAACCTCCGAGGCTTTGGTCGCGTCGACGACTATCCGCTGCAACTCGCCGGGCCGCGCCGCCCCATAGACCGGTTCGAATCGCGTAGCGGTGAGCTCAGCCAATTTCCCGTACAGCTCGTTGACGGACAGCTCGACGCCACTACCGATGTTGACCAACTCGCCACTCGCCTTGTCGCGGGCGGCGACGAAAGCGGAAACGACATCATCCACATAGACGAAGTCGCGGGTCTGGGTTCCGTCGCCATAGATGGTGCACGGCCGGCCCGACATCATCTTTCGGGAGAAGATCGCAACAACCTGGCCTTCCAATCCGACCTCGGACGCGGGTTCCTGACGGGGGCCGTAAACGTTGGACAGCGCGAGAGCCGTGTAGTCGAGGCCCTGAACCGCCTTGTAGTAGCGCAGGTAGTCGAGCGCCACTTTCTTCGACACCCCATAGGGGGACTCGGGCATCGCCTCAGGCAGATACACCTGATCTTCGGTGACCGGGAGACGTGATTCATCCGGCTCGCCGTAGATGCAGCCGCCCGAAGAGGTGAACACGACCTTCTGCGTTCCTGCCTTCGAAGCAGCTTGCAAAACGTTCACGGTGCCGATCAGGTTCACCATGGCGTCGGCGATCGGATCGCTCACCGACCTTCGAACGTCCACCTGGGCGGCCAGATGGAAGATGACGTCGGGCTTGGTGCGGTCGATCAGATCTGCGATGGCGTTGGAAGTGACGTCCACCCGCTGGAACGAGAACTTGCCCACGCGGCCGTTGCGAGCGTCCGAAAGATTGGCCAGCGCACCGGAAGAGAGGTTGTCGACACCGAGCACCTCGTCGCCGGTCGATAGCAGGCGATCGACCAGGTGGGATCCGATGAATCCCGCCGCTCCGGTAACCATCAAACGCATCTGCTCACTCCTCGACGGTCTCGTTGTCACCCACGGTTGCACCTTCCAGCCGGGCACGCTCCCCGACCCGGACACCCTGACCAAGTACAGAGTTCTTCACCACGGCCCCACTTCGGATCTCAACATCCGGAAGCAGCACGGATCCCTCCACACTCGCACCGGCGGCGATCCTGGAGTCCGCTCCGATGCACGAGGAGGATACCGTCGCGTCCTGCTCGATCTGTGCCCCCTCGCCGAGCACGACCGACCCCTCCGCCATCATCGAGATCGCCTCCGTGACGTAAGCCCCTTCGAGTGCGTCCATGTTGGCTCTCAGGTATTTCTCCGGGGTTCCGACGTCCATCCAATAAGCGTCCGTCGGCATCGCGAACATCAGTCCGTCCTGGACCAGGCTCGGGAACAACTCTCGTTCGGCAGAAGACTCGCGCCCTGCCGGGATCCGATCCAGGACACCGGCCTCGATCACATAGACACCGGCATTGATCAGGTTCGTCGGAGCCTCGCCCGGAGGAGGCTTCTCGATGAAGGCCTCAACCTTTCCAGTGGCATCGGTAGGAACGACGCCGAATGCTGAAGGATCCTCCACCGGAGTGAGAAGGATCGTTGCTTGCGAGGAATGATCCAGGTGAAAGCGAACGAGAGCACCGAGATCCGCCTCCGTCAGAACATCCCCGTTCAAGGCAAGGAACGTTTCGTCACCGATGAGGTCGGCTGCGTTCTTCAGAGCTCCGGCCGTGCCCAGGGGCACCTCTTCGTGTGCAACCTCGACGGTCATCCCCCTGTCCTTCGCCGTGCGAACCGTCTCCTCGAAAGCCTCCGCCAGGTAAGAGGTGAGAAGCACGCAGGCGTTCACGTCGTGTCTCTGCAGGAGATCGAAGACATGCTCGATATGCGGGCGATTCGCGATCGGCAACAGATGTTTCGGACGGGTGTAGGTGAGCGGCCGCATCCGCGTCCCGAAACCACCGGCGATAAGCAAGGCTTTCATCTGCAGATGGTTACCACGCGCCCCGCTGTGGCGATGACCTCAGGGCTTCATGTATCCAACGAATCCTTGATCGGCTTGGTCGGTCGAGTACCAAAAGTCGTAACCGGTCTCGTGTCGATAGAGCGCCTCCTTTTGGCAGGCAGGCTCGGTCCGGGCGTCATCGTCGGCAAACACATATGCGGCTCCGGCATCGACCTCGATGGCCTGAGTGTTAGGCGCGGGGTAGGCATAGACGTAGCCCACCACCGCACACTGATACTTCCCTCGCGAGGTCTCAGCTTGCCCGGCGCTGGCTCGATCGGTGGTGATGAAGTGGTCGACCTTCTCGCCGCTATAGCAATCGAAGAGTGGAGTTCCCGGCGGCGCGGGGATCGGTTCGGGACGAGTCCTTCGCTGCGGCCGGGGCTTCTGTCGCGGTTTTCTCCGCTCCCGCCGGGCCTCGGAAGCAGCAGGGGCCGCGACCGTGACCGGCGCGGCCGGAACACTTGTGCGCTGCGTGGTACGCCGTCGCTGCCGGCGAGGGGGCTTCGTCGGTTTGGAGCGTCGTGGTGGACGATGTTCGCGGATGCCGAGTACGCGGGTAGCGCGCACATCCCCCCGCGCGGGAGCCGGATCTGGAGGCGCGGCGGCAACCCGCATGTGCTGAACCGACCCGGCCTCGGGCGGCGGCTCGATCATCGAGAGGCGCGCGGCCAAAGCACCGCTCGCTGCGGCGGCGACAACCAACGCTGTCAACAAGACGGTCAGGCGCGACCAACCCGTGGGTAGCGTGAAACGGGGGCGGGGCGTCGGTATCCGTTCGTTCGAAGGGTCAAGACCGCCCGGTCGGTCCTCGTCAGAGCGTCCCGGAGGGGGCGGTAGGTAATGCGACAGATCCGAGAATCGATCCGGCATCCAGTGAGACTAAATCAGGCCCCCGCGCGACGAAGCGAGATGCCGATCAAGGCGATCCCTAGTGCGATGACAATGACGCCCAGCCACCGCATCGGCGGGACATGTTCATGAAGGAAGAAGCGAGAGATCGCCACGACCACGATGTAGGAGAGACCCACCAGCGGATATGCGATCGAGAGGCTGACTCGCGAAAGAACCACCAACCAGAACACCGACGAGATCCCGAAGAGGGCAAGGCCGACCCACAGCCTCGGCTCCTTGATCGCCTTGACGACGGTTTCCATCGGTTTCTTCATCTGTTCCCCACCGATCCGTCCGATCTCGTTCATCGCCGCTTTCAACGTCACCTGACCAGAGACCGCGAAGATCACGCTGATCGCCAGCAGGGCAAGGGAGATCGCCCGGCCCCCACTCAGCAACGAAGGGGCTGCCAGAGTCGGGTCGGGGATCGCTTCAGGTGGTGGAACTTCGATAGCCATTTGCCGGGCAGGCTAGCAGGAGCATCGTATTAGACGGGCGTCGAGGGGGGGCATTATTTGCAGTCGACCTCGACCTTGCCGGAGTCGTTCGTGGTGATCGTGCCGTTCTCGAATGTAGCCCGGGAACCCTCCCCGCCCGATTCCATGCTCGCCGTCGGATAGCCGCAGTCGGATCGCGCCTCGCCCAGCTTGCGGTAGCGATTGTTGATCACTCCCCAGAGCGAGAACACGCCATCGGCTCGCGGGTTGAGGAAGATGGTCCCGTTCGTGAACCGTTGCCGCAACCCGCCGCCGGGCAAAGACTTGTCCTTCTGCCGGTTCGTCTTGGGAAGTCCCAGCGATCCTTGCGGCCCACCCCGACGCATGTATTCGGCCTTGAAACCTCCACGGACGGTTCGTGCTCCCGTCTGTTGCGACCAGGCGATCATGCCGTGTCGATAAGTGGCGCCACGATATGACCCCGGCCCCCAAACGTCGGAGACCGGCATCCCCAGCACCGACTTCTCGCGACCGAGCTTGTTGTACTTACGCAAGATCCGGCCCCACTGCCAGGTGACCTTGTCACTCGACTTGTCCCACGTGAGGCGTCCCTTCTTGAAGTTCTGAGCACGACCCAGCATCTTCTTGGAGCTGGAACCGCGTGGCACGCGGTAGGGCGAGCCTGTCGGCCGGCCGGGGGCACGGTTGAGCTTCCGGTACTTTCCCTTGAACTGATCTCCGACCTTGTAGGTGATCTCGACCCGGAACAGCGAATCTTTGAGGCTGAGCGCGCTGCGGATCGACCACCCACTGGTACGGACGGTCTTTTCCGATCCGACTATCCGCACTCCCCCACGATCCTCGGACTTCTCCACCGTCACCCGGCCGGACACGCCGAACGGACGGAGGAGTTGGAAGTCTTGCAACTTGCCCATCTGGTACTCCGCATCGAGCTTCTTCTCGAACTCTGAGAAGGTCATGTCGAGGCTCCACGTGTGATTGGGGTTCGCGTCGACCGCATCTGGTTTGTCCTTTACGCCGCGTAGATAAGGCAACGGCGTTCCACCCCACACGTTCTCGTTGTTCTCCGTGTGACCGCCGGAGGAAGAGGAATACAGAGCCAGGATCGGGGTCGCGTCGTAAAGGATCACTTGTTTCTTGGTCGCGTCGACGGCTTCCTTCCAGCTCGAGAAGTAGGAATCCTTCTTCTCGTCTCCGACGTAAGCCTGGTCGTACGTCGAGTCGAAGACGGCACAGTCACAGGGTTCACGGTTCTGTCCTGAACGCAGGATCTTGTCGTATGCGTAGGTCCTTCCTGCGATCGCTTGCGAGCGGAGCACAGACTGCGGCCACGAGGACGGGACCTCGCCAAGCCCATACAGGTACTGCTGCATCGGAAGAACGATCACCAAGCGCAGGCAGTAACCATCGCATCGGTCACTCACGTGCGTTCCGAACTCCATCCGCCCCGGCGAGTAGTCGCGATTCTTGTCCTGGACGTGCACCGTCGACCCATAGGGCTTGTAGAGCATCAGCAGAGGATGCGTGGAGTCGCCGAACACTCCGTTGCCCTTCTCTTTGACCTGCTCGTCGTTCTTGAACAGACGGACACCGCCGGTGCTGCTCTGTTCGACCCTCCAGGTCGACTCGGCACCACCAGTTGCGACCTGAGCGTCCGAGCCGGCGACTTTGAACACGACTTTGCCCGACGCAGTCGCGGAGATAGCGTTCTTGTACTGGAGAAGCCCGACCCTGATGCGACGCGGCATCTTTCGAGAGCTCACCTCGGCCCCCGAGTAGTAGTGCTCGAGGATCTGGTTGGCACTGTCGCCCCTCCGCGCGCGGCCGTAGGCCCCGTACTGGGACATGCCGATCCCATGGCCCCACCCGCCACCCGTGATGTGGACCATCTCTTCAGCAGCCGCCGGCGTCACGAACAGGAGCGCACCGATCAGGGCAGTGACAAGCGCACAGGTAAACAGCCTCTGGGGGCGGCTAGATGCTCTCTTGTTTGTTTCGGACATAGGGCCCATATCTTCCCAACTATTGCGCAGCGGAAGCTTTATGCGCGTCTATCGCCGCTGCATAGGCGCCGAGGGTCGCCCGGGCGGTCTTCTCCCACGTGTACAACGAGGCCTGCGCCCTCCCTCTAACGCTAAACGTCCTGCGTAGTTGCGAGTCGTCCACCAGGCGACGAAGTCCATCCGCCACAGACTCGGTGCTAAGCGGATCGACCAAGAAAGCGCCCTCCCCGAGCACCTCGCGTGCCGCCGAGTACTCCCCCACCAAACATGCGGTGCCTGCCGCCATCGCCTCGAGCGGCGGAAGACCGAAGCCCTCGTACAGGGACGGGTAACAGAAAACATCCGCCGCAGCCATCAGGCCCGGAAGTGTCTCGTCCCCGATCCAGCCGAGCGGATGGATGTCGTCGGTCCGCCCGAACCTCGGTCCCCATCCACGAGGGCCGGCTAGAACCAGTGTCCAACCACTCCTCCCCATCTCCGCTGCGAGCCACGCGTCGAGCAACCTCTGCAAGTTCTTGCGCGGCGCATCGGTTCCCGTCGCAAGCACGAAAGGACGCGCTATCCCCATACCCGCCAGCGCGCTATCCGAAAGAGGCGTCGCGCCGAAGAACAGTGGCGACACTCCTTCATGAGTAACAACTAGTTTCTCCCGCGCGGTGCCGTAATGCTTCGTGACCTCGATCGCAATAGCTTCAGTCGGGACGATTACGCGCCCGGCGCGTTCGATCGACCAGGGCACCAGCTTTCTCAAACGATCCGCTCCAGGGAAAGCACCTTCCTGCAGGTAAGAAAGATCGTGGATCGTGACTACGCCCGCTGCCGGCCCCAAAGCAGGAAGCACGAAGTTCGTTCCATGAACGACGTCCGCACCGCCAACCAATCTCGTCGCGGTAGGGGCACCCGTCCACCGCCACATGACGCGCGCTAATCGCGCAGGGATGCGGAAGCGAGCGATATCCGTTGCCGCTTTGCCGCCCATCGCGAATGCGAACTTGCATACCGTGGCACCCATCGCATCGAGCGATCGCGCTAGTTCGGCTGTATAGCGGCCGACCCCGGTGGGCGGGTCCAGCAGGGGTCCCGCGTCGAGCGCTACCCGCAATTCGACGTTAAGAAGCGGCTACGTGATCGGAACCAGTGGCCCACTCAGCAGCTTCGGCCTCATCCCGATGGTCTACGTACCAATCGATGGTCCGGCGCAACCCGTCCTCGAGCGAGGTCTGGGCCTTGAACCCGAACTTCTCCAAGGCCCGAGAAGTGTCGAGTCCGCGGCGCGGCTGCCCATCCGGTTTCGTGGGATCCCAAACGATCTTGCCGGTGAAGCCGACCAGCGACACGATCAACTCCACGAGATCCTTGATGGGGATCTCTCGTCCCGCCCCCAGATTGACCGGCTCGGGCTCGTCGTAAGTCTCGGTTGCAGACAAGATCCCATCAGCCGCGTCCTCCACGTACAGAAACTCGCGCGTAGCTTTACCCGTTCCCCATACCTCGACGTCGTCGGCATTCGATTCTTTCGCGTCGACACACTTCTTGATCAGTGCAGGGATGACGTGTGACACGGAGGGATGGAACTTGTCACCCGGTCCATAGAGATTGACCGGAAGGAGATAGATGGAACGTTGTCCGTACTGCTCTCGGTTCGCTTGCGCGTGCACTAGAAGGGCCTTCTTGGCTATGCCGTAAGGAGCGTTGGTCTCTTCCGGGTAACCGCTCCACAGCTCTTCCTCGCGGAAGGGAACCGGCGTGAATTTCGGGTAGGAGCAGATCGTCCCCACGAGCACCGTCTTGCCGACGTCTCGTCGGCGCGCCTCCTCGATGAGAAAGGTGCCCATCAGCAGATTGCTCACGTAGAGATCGGCCGGGTGCTTCGCATTCAGGCCGATGCCCCCGACCCGCGCGGCGAGGTGAAGAACGATGTCCGGACTCGTGTCGGCGAAGAGCTTCTCGACCTGGTCCTCACGCGTCAGGTCGTATTCACGACTGCGGGGAGCAAAAACTTCTCGTGCGCCCTTCTCGCCCAGCTTGCGACGCAGAACCTGTCCGAGGAACCCGTTTCCCCCCGTGACGAGAACGCGCTGCGCGCTCCAGAAGTCACTCATCGGGCAATCGTAACCGTTGGTGTGATTCGACTGCGTGGGACAATCTTTCGTATGGAGTGTCGATCGTGACCTTGAAGATAGGAATCAACCTTCTGTGG
The DNA here is from genome assembly GCA_035629935.1 of Actinomycetota bacterium. Classification (GTDB taxonomy): domain Bacteria; phylum Actinomycetota; class CADDZG01; order CADDZG01; family WHSQ01; genus DASQLQ01. Next base: position 182 of record DASQLQ010000014.1, on the reverse strand, counting down.
ATGGTTCCCGGCGTGGTGGGCGGTTCTGAGACCTATACGACTCGCCTGCTACACGGATTGTGGGAGCGCGGCAGCGATATCGAATACACGATCTATGCATTGCCCCAGTTCGCATCGGCGCATCCCGATCTCGCAAGTAACTTCGACGTCGAGTACGCGCCATTGACCGGCCAGTGGAAATC
>DASQLQ010000013.1:0-2724 GCA_035629935.1 Actinomycetota bacterium | reverse complement strand
CCATGGTGTGAGCGGCTCGGACGTGGACGAACTGGTTGCCTACGAGGACTGGCGAAGTCTGGTCTCGGAAGTCATCGAGCCGACGCGGGCTCTGGCCGGCGGGGAGCGGTTCAAGGTCGGAGAGCGCGAGTGGGAGATCTTCTTCACCCCGGGGCATTCGCGGGCTCACGTCTGTCCCTGGTCTGCAGCCGATCGGATCCTGATCTCCGGTGATCACCTACTTCCCACCATCACGCCGCACATCGACTTCAAGCGGGGCGAAGACGAGGATCCGCTGGGCGATTTCCTGGAGTCACTGGCGACCGTCGAGCGGTTGGACCCGGCGTTGGTCTTGCCGGGGCACGGGCATCCGTTCGAGGAGGGGGCCGAGCGGGCTCGCATCGTGGAGAGGCATCACGATCGGCGTCTCGGCTCGATCCTGCAGGTGATCCGCCGGGAGCCCATGACGGCCGACCAGATCACCGAGGAGATCTTCGGCGGCGAACTATTGCACTTCCAACGCCGGCTGGCGCTGGGTGAGGCGCTCGCCCACCTCGCCTACCTGCGACAACGCGGCGAGATCGAGAGGTTCAAGGACGAGAACGGGGTCTATCTCTACAAGAAGGTGTCCCGAAAGCAGTCGGGATGACGCAGCGCCTACCTATACTCGGTCGACATGGCTGAGGTGATCACCCCGGGCGACAAGCCCAACGAATTAAGACTGTTCGAGCACGGTTTCGTGCGCCTCGACAGCGCCATGGCCGACGACCTGTCGGTCATCAACTCGGCACGGGTTTCTTTCGCAGTGCGGAAGGACGAGATGGACGACCGTGATGCCGGCCTGATCAAGTTTCTGATGCGGGACCGGCACGGCACACCCTTCGAACACAATTCGTTCCGGTTCCATATCCGTTGCCCGATCTTCGTTGCACGCGAATGGTTCAGACATCGAGTTGGCTCGTTCAACGAGGAATCCGCGAGGTACCACAAGCTCTCGGACGACTTCTATCTACCCGATGTCCAGGCGGTACGGTCGCAGGTCGGCAAGCCGGGCGCGTATTCGTTCGAGCCCGTCGACGAGGCCATCGCCAACGAGACTCGCGACACGTTCCAGAGGATCTATAAGGAGCTATACGCCGAGTACAACGAGATGATCGAGAAGGGTGTCGCGAAAGAGCTCGCCCGGGCGATATTGCCCTTCGGGATCTTCACCCAGTTCTACTGGACTCTGAATGCACGCGCCCTCATGAACTTCCTCTCTCTGCGGAACGCCCAGACGGCCCAGTACGAGATCAGGATGTACGCCGACGCGGTTGAGCGACTGTTCGCGCAACAGATGCCGGTCACCCATCAGTGCTTCATCGAGTTCGGGCGCGTCGCGCCCTGACGTGATACTCGCCGCCGCTTTCAAGTTCGGGATCGACCCTCTCGCCTGGAAGGTCCTCCCGACGCTCGACCTCGGCCCCCTGTCGATCTCGCCTCACGGCATAGGGATCGCCGTCGGCTTCCTGGCTGGTGCTCAACTGATGGTGCGTCGCGCCCGCAAGCACGGTGGGCCCGACGAGAACGACATCTGGAACACGTTGTTCTGGGCGCTGATCGGTGCCATCGTCGGTGCCCGTGTCGGTTACGTCATCGGGCACTTCGGCGAGGTGACGGATAGCGGCAAGGACTTACTCGGTGTATTCAAGGTGTGGGAGGGCGGGATCTCCCTGATCGGAGGGATCACCGGAGCGATCCTGTTCGCGCTGCCTTACATGATGCGTCGCAAGATGGGGTTCTGGCGCACGATGGATCTAGCGGCCCCCGGACTCGCGCTCGGGATCATCATCGGGCGTGTCGGCGATCTCATCATCGGTGACCATCTGGGGAAGCCGACCGACTTCGTTCTGGGGTGGCGATGCCTCGGAAGCGGGGGCGAGCCTCCGATAGAAGCCGGCAGCTACATGCAGGCGGCAGAGGGCGGGAACTATCCCTCCCTTGGGTGCTTTGACCTGTCGGTTCACCAGACGGCGCTCTATGACTTCGGCTGGACGATCCTGCTGCTGGGTCTGTTGCTGTGGCTGGGGCGCAAGACACGCAACACCGGCTTCCTCATCCTCGTGTTCACGGTCTGGTACGGGGTCATGCGGGTCGTTACGGACTTCCTGCGGGTGGATAAGCGCTACCTCGGCCTCACCGGGAGCCAGCTGATGACGCTTGCGCTGGGAGTGATCGCCCTGTACCTCCTCGCGCGCTACCGGGGGGCTCCGCCGAGCTTCGTTTTGGAGCCTGGAGGCGGCCCCGAGGAGCCCCCAGATGCGGGCGATCGGGAGCCGTTGGTGCCCGTCGGGGCGCCTCCGGCAGCGTCGGAAGAGCTACCTATCGCGGAGAGTGACCAAGATTCGGGGCATTCGGGCCGAAACGACGACGCTCCGTAGTGAGAAATCCAACCCCAGGGGGGCGGAGGTGGCACGATTATCCCTACGCCAGGGGGGCAGACGCCTGTCCCAGGCGGGAGGCGAAGGGAGGAGCGTGCAGATGGCCGATACATACAACGGTTACTGCGTGAAGTGTCGGGAGAAGCGGGACTTCGAAGGCGAGGTCAAGGAGTTGGCCAACGGTTCGAAGGCGGCCCAGGGGCAATGCCCCGTATGCGGGACCAAGATGACCCGCATGCTCCCGAAGAACGCTAAGTAGAAGCGCACAGATTTACGGCACAGGGGCCGCCCGAGAGGGCGGCCTCAGCGCGTGCTCGATACTCTG
>DASQLQ010000012.1:0-38763 GCA_035629935.1 Actinomycetota bacterium | reverse complement strand
GAAGTCCCCACCGGCTGAGGACGGAGACGCCGTGCCTGCCCGAGCGATGCTGGGGGTTGGGGTGCTGAGCGAGGGTAGGTCGGCGTCTCCGCCCGCAGGCCGCTCGGAATCAGAAGGGATGTCGGGAACGAACCCGGGGCGTTGTCGCGCTTCGAAGGCACGAAGCTCCCAGGAGAGCGGCCAGTTCTGGCCTGTTTGGAAGGGGGCGCCGGACCTGTAGCCCTTGGGGTATTGGCCGCCGGGGCCCGCAAGAACTCCTGGTAGTTCGGAGCTGGTGGTTCCGAGTCCGCTTTCGTACTGGAGGGTTTGGACAGGCATCTCTTGGTGGAGCGCGGCGGTGTCTACGTCTGCGTGCGTGGGGACTGTTGCTCTGATGTCGTCCCAGATGTCGTTGCAGCTATGCCAGTCCCATTTTTCTCCGAGTGCAGCGGCGATTGCCGACGCGATGCGCCACGGTTCGCGTGCGGTGCCGGGGGGCGGGAGCAAGGGTTCGAGTTTCTGAAGACGCCGCTCAAGGTTCGTGAACGTGCCTTCGCGCTCGGCGTATGCCGCGCTCGGCAACAAGACGTCTGCGTAGGCCGCCGATTCGGTAGCGAAGAGCTCGGCAACGATCGTGAATGCATCGGCGCTGAGCGCCCGCCTCGCCAACTCCGCGTCGGGGAAGTCGCTTATCGGGTCGGCGCCGAAGATCAGTAGTGCGTCGAGCTCGCCCGCGGCTGCTGCTTCGAGGATCGCGCGTGTGTCCCGGCCGGTGTCGTTGGCGGGAGTGTTCCCGGCTTTCAAGCCGGGGTGAACCCCCATGTCGATCATTCCCTGCGAACCGGCATGCGGTGGGCAGACGAGAAGCTTCCCCCGCCCCGCAGCGAGCGCTGCGGCTGCGCTCGCGATCGAGCCTTCGTCGCGCCCCGGGGACGCCGGGCCCCAAGCAACGACGAATGGGTCCTCGAGATCACTGTCTGTTCCGAGAGCGGACAAAGCCTCCGCCTCGGTGTCCGTGCGAACCACTTTCGTAGCGAAGGAATCGAGAGAGATGCGACGAGGTCCGACGACTACGAGTTTGGCGCCGCCATCGATCACTGCTCTCCGGACCCGCAAGTAGAGAACAGGAAGTGCCTCTTTGGGATCGGGCCCTACCCACACGATCGTCTTCGCCGAATCCAGATCGTCGATGCGCGCGGTCGACCCGGCGATGCCGGTAGCGGGCAAAGAAGCTTCGTATGCAGCTCCTGCATCCTGGATCCGCGAGTCGATGTCTCCGGTACCGATCACATCGCGAGCCAGCTTTGCGATCGCATGCGCGTCCTCCGTTGTCAGGTGAGCCCCGGCGATAACGCCGACGTTCTGGGCGTCCTTCAAGCCTTTGGCGACGACTTCCATCGCGCGGCCCCAGGCCGAGGTCTCGAACCGATCGCCGTCCCGGACGAGCGGATTCGTCAAGCGTTCTTCAGATGAGATGTAGTGGAAGCCGAAGCGGCCCTTGTCGCAGTTCCAGAAGTCGTTCACGCGCTCGTTGGGGAGAGCTTGGCAGCGAACCATCCGACCCTCTCGTGCCTCGCTCGTGATCGGGCAGCCGACCGAACAGTAGGCGCAAACACTCGGAGCGGTTTCGAGATCCCACGGACGGGACACGAATCGATATGGCTTCGCGGTCAGTGCGCCGACCGGACAGATCTGAACCGTGTTGCCGGAGAAGTAGCTGTCGAAGGGTTCGTCGGAGAACGTGAGGATCTGTGTCCCGGCCCCCCGGTCGATCAACTGGATGAAACGGTCCCCTGCGATCTCGTCTGCGAACCGCACGCAGCGCCAACACAGCACGCAACGCTCACGGTCGAGCACAACGAGGTCGGATATCTCGAGTGCTTTCTCGAAGTGACGCTTCTCCTCGACATACCGAGACGAACCGGGACCGTGTCTGAACGTTTGATCCTGCAGAGGGCACTCGCCGGCCCGATCACAGATAGGACAGTCGAGCGGGTGGTTGATCAGCAGGAACTCGAGCATGCCTTCCTGCGCATCGATCGCGTCGGCATCGACGGTGTCGACCTTCATGCCGTCATCCACCGGTGTCGCACAGGCAGGGAGCAGCTTGGGTGCGCCCTCGACCTTCACGAGGCACATGCGACACACGGCTACCGATTTCATGCCCGGGTGGTAGCAGAAGCGCGGCACGAAAACGCCACGCTCCTCCGCGACGTCGATCAGCAAGCGGCCCTTCTCGGCCTGGATCTCCTCGCCGTTAAGAGTGAGATTCACTTTTTCCGGCGCGCCGGACGAGCCCTCAGCGCTCATCGGCGCATCCCCACGAGATCGCGGTGCTCGCCTCTGAACGGGCAGCGCCCCTCGGCGACATGCTGCTCGAACTCCTCGCGGAACAGCTTGACGTTCGACCGCAACGCCCACGACGCTGCATCTCCCAGGGGACAGAACGCCTTGCCGTCGATCCCGTCGCAGATGTCGAGCAGAAGATCCATGTCCTCCTGTCGTCCCTCACCGTGCTCGATGCGCTCGAGAACTTTCACGCCCCACCAAGTTCCCTCGCGACACGGCGTGCATTTGCCGCACGACTCGTGCTCGAAGAACTCGGTCGTTACGAATGCGTTGCGCACCATGCAAGTGGTGTCGTCCAGGAAGGTGATCGCGCCCGAGCCGAGCATGGTCCCGGCTTCCTTCAGGGTGTCGAAGTCCATCGCTATATCGGTGTCCGTCAGGAGCGGCGAACTGGCGCCGCCGGGGATGACGGCCTTCAGGGTGTGCCCAGCCCGGATGCCACCGGCCAGCTCGAGGATGTCCTGCAAACTCGTCCCGAGCGGGACCTCGTAATTGGCGGGACGCTCTACGTGCCCGGAGACCGAGAAGATCTTCGTGCCCGGAGATTTCTCGGATCCGTATTTCTTGTACGCATCGACGCCGTTCGTGACGATCCACGGCAACGTCGCAAGTGTCTCGGTGTTGTTGACGACGGTGGGCTGTCCATACAGACCTTTGACCGCGGGGAATGGGGGCCGGAGGCGCGGTTGGCCCCTGTAGCCCTCGAGCGAGTCCAGGAGGGCCGACTCCTCACCGCAGATGTAAGCGCCCGCCCCGCGGTGAAGAATGATGTCGAGATCGAAGCTCGATCCGAAGATCCCCTTGCCGAGGAAGCCTTTCCCGTAAGCCTCTTTGATCGCGGCATCGAGTCGCCTCGACCCCAACGCGAACTCGCCGCGGCAGTAGATGAAGGCCTTGTTCGCCTGATTCGCCCACGAGGCGATCGTGATCCCCTCGATGACGCTGTGAGGGTCGCTTTCTGCCAGCTCCCTGTCTTTGTATGTGCAGGGCTCGCCTTCGTCGTGGTTGATGACGACGTATCTCGGAAAGACGTCTTTGGGGACGAACGACCACTTCATGCCGGTTGGGAAGCCGGCGCCCCCACGGCCGCGCAAGCCCGCGTTCTTCACCATCTCGATCGTTTCGTCCGGCGTCATCTGTGTGACCACCTTGCGAGCCGCGTCGTACCCAGCGGTGGCAAGCGCGCGTTCCAACGTCCACGAATCCGCCGGGTGCTCCCGCAGCCGGCCGGTCACGAGCCGAACCTCAGGAGTCGCCATCGTCGCTCCTCATGTGGCCCTTCTCCTTCGGCCTGAATCCCGGAGCTGTGTCGGCGCGCGGGGTCTCCCCACCGATCGTGCGCAAGTTCTCGACCTCGCCTTGCGGCAGATGGAGCCCCGCGCGTGCAACCTCGAGCGAGATCTCGCGCGAGGTCTTCACTGGCTCGCCACGCTCGCTGACGACTTCTTCGCCGCGCGAGATGCGATCGATCAGCTCGATCGCCGCCTCCGGGTCCTTCTTGTAGAAGTCCTCGTAGTTGATCTGCAAGCTGGGAGCCCCATCGCACGTGGCCAAACACTCCGCGGCTTCGAGCGAGAACTTGCCGTCCGCTGTGGTCCCTCCCGCCTTCACCTCCAGGCGGTCTTCCAATGCGGCGATCACCTCGCGGCCCCCGAGATGCGTACAAGCGATGTTGCGACACACGGAAACGAGGTACTCGCCTTGAGGCTTCTTCTTGAGCATCGTGTAGAACGACGCCGAAGCCAGCACCTGGGCCGGCGTGAGCTCGAGGATGTCGGCGACCTCTTTCATGCCGGCGTTAGTCACGTAACCCTCGACGGACTGCACGAGGAACAACAGCGGCAGCACCGCAGAGCGGGAGTTCGGATATTTGGCGACGATCGCGTCGGCCTGCTCGCGCAACTCCGGAGTAAGGATGCTCACCTGTCAACGCCACCGGGCGGGGGGGGCTGATGTGTGGTGGCGATCATCGATCGACGCCACCCATTATCGGGTCGATGCTCGCTATGCACGCGACGAGGTCGGCCAGCAGGCCGTCGATCGCGATCGGGCTCAGGGACTGGAGGTTGACGAACGATGGGTCCCTCACGTGCACCCGGTACGGCGAGCTCCCGCCGTCGGACGCTACGAAGGCCCCCAGCTCCCCGCGGGGTGATTCGACGGCGGCGTACGCCTCGCCCGCCGGCACCGTGTAGCCCTGGGTCATCAGCTTGAAGTGGTGGATCACAGCCTCCATCGACACCGCCATCTCGCTGCGCGGTGGCGGCATGAGCTTCGGATCCATGTTCTTGAAATGGCCGCCCGGCATCGCGTCGATGATCTGGTCGAGCAGCTTCACCGACTCGCGCATCTCGTCCATCCGCACCTTGTAACGCGCATAGACGTCACCTTCGTGGGCGATGGGAACCTTGAAAGACAGGTCGCCATAGGACTCATACGGAAGATCGCGTCGCAGATCCCAATCGATCCCGCTAGCGCGGGCGATCGGACCGGTCGCACCCAGAGCGAGTGCTTGCTCTTTACTCAGCACACCGACACCTCGCGTGCGCTCGAGGAAGATCGGGTTCTCGGTGAGCAGGGTTTCGTACTCGTCGATCCGCTCGGGAAGCATCTTGGCGATCGTTCGAGCGTGTTCCTCCCAACCCTCGGGCAGGTCCTCCCACACTCCGCCGGGGATGAAGTAACCGTTGTTCATCCTCAGGCCGGTGACCATCTCGTAGAAGTCGAGGATCAGCTCGCGTTCGCGGAACCCATAGAACATCGCCGACATCGCGCCCATATCGAGACCCTGCGTCCCGAACCAGACGAGATGGGACGACAACCGGTTCATCTCGGCGAACAACATCCGGATGTAGCGACCGCGGTCCGGCACCTCGATACCCAGCAGCGCTTCGACCGCAAGCGAATAAGCCTGCTCGTTGAAGAACGGCGCGAGGTAGTCCATGCGCGTCACGATCGTTACCGCCCCGCGCCAGTTCTGGTCCTCGCACTCCTTCTCCATGCCTGTGTGTAGGTACCCGATCACGGGATCGCACCGGGTGACGGTCTCGCCGTCGAGCTCGAGGATCAAACGAAGCACGCCGTGCGTCGAGGGATGGACCGGGCCCATGTTGATCAGCATCCGGTGGTCTTCGATCGACTCTATGTAAGCGCCGTGACCGCGCTCCTCGAAACTGCGAACAGCTTCCGCGATGCTCATCGCACGTCCTCCGAGGGGACCGGCTTGCCCGCTGTAAGGGTCTGCCCGAGCCGATCCACCGACACGTGCGCTTCTTCGGGTTTCGGCGACTGGCCGGGACCCTCGATCTGTAGATACGGCTGGGGGACGAAATCGATGGCGACCTTGCCCACCCCATAGTCCTTGCGGAGGGGATGGCCCTCCCATTCGTCGGGCATAAGGATGCGCGTGAGGTTCGGATGGCCTTCGAAGTTGATGCCGAACATGTCGAACGCCTCGCGCTCCATGAAGTCGACCGTGGGCCACACCTCGATCACCGACGGAAGGGTCGGAGGATCGCCCTCGGCTGCAACTTGCACCATCCGACGTTGTTTGGTTTCGGTGTCGATCAGCTGACAGACGATCCGGAAGCGATCACCCTCGGGCAGCTGCAGGGCGTCGAAACCACACAGATCCATCAAGAGCCAGCCCTCGGAACGCAAAGCGCGGGCGCGCTCCAACCACTCACCTGCCGGCACCTGCAGCACCTGCATCAGGCCGGGATCACCTCGCGCCCGGCGGTGTAGTCGCCCTTCTTGATGCGCTCGTGGAGCAGCATGATCCCGTCCATGAGCATCTCGGGGCGAGGAGGGCACCCGGGCACGTAGATGTCGACCGGAACTATCTGGTCGACCCCTTGCACCAGCGCGTAGTTGTTGAAGACGCCTCCCGACGATGCGCACACGCCCATCGAGATCACCCATTTGGGTTCGGTCATCTGGTCGTAGATCTGACGAAGGACCGGGGCCATCTTCTGCGACACGCGGCCCGCAACGATCATCAGATCGGATTGGCGAGGGGATGCGCGGAAGGCTTCCATCCCGAAGCGCGCGAGGTCGTGTCGCGGCATCGTCGTCGCCATCATCTCGATCGCGCAACAAGCCAGACCGAAGGTTGCCGGCCACAGCGAAGACTTGCGCGCCCAGTTCACCAGCTTGTCGAGTTGCGCAGTGACAAAGTTGGCGCCGACCGTGTCGCTTACTCCGCCCACTCGAGCCCTCCCTGTCGCCACACGTAGACGTAAGCCGCCAGAAGGATCGCGATGAACACCAGCATCTCGATGAGCCCGAAGAGTTTCATCTCGTCGAAGGCAACGGCCCACGGATACATGAACGCGGTTTCGATATCGAAGATGATGAACAACATCGCCACCAGGTAGAACTTCACAGGGAACCGCTCGCGGTCAACACCTTCTTCGGGCACGATGCCGCATTCGTAGGGCAGCAACTTCGCGGCGGTCCACTTCCTCGGCGACAACCGAGCGGCAACGACCATCGAGCCGATGGCGAACAACGACGACAGGATGATGAGGAACAGGATCGGCAACCAGGCAGGAAGAGTCACGGTCTGCCCCCAGCGATGGTCGAGTCCCTCACTATGGTTTCAGCTCCGCCAAACGTTTCATCATCTTGAGTCCCTTCTGCTCCAAGCCTTTCCCGTTCACATCTTCGAGATTGGCCATCAACGTCATCGCGTAGGACATCACGTTCTTCGATCGCATTCCGAACGACACGAGCCTCTCCATAACTACGGGGTTGCCGATGATGTTCACGAACCGACGGCCCAAGCGGTAGTAGGGCCCGTAGGTCTCCTTGAGCTCGTTCGTGTATCCCTGAAGTGAGTTCGACGAGCCCTCGCGCAGAGCTTCGTCGATGTGGCGAGCGGCGATCCGGCCGGTCTCGTAGCCGTACGCGATGCCCTCGCCGTTCATCGGATTGATCATCCCGGCAGCATCTCCGACGAGGACCAAACCGGGACCATGCGGAGGCCACACGCTGCCGCCCATGAAGAGGCGTCCCGCACGTGGCTTCGAGTAGACGGTTTCGCGATTGATCTCCCACTCAGGAGGCAGCTGGGATACGAAATTGTCCTGCAGGTCGTGAAGGTTCACGTCCCGCCATCCACCGAAGGTCGACAGCAGACCGACACCGACGTTCACGGTGCCGTCACCAACGGGGAATACCCACCCGTAGCCGGGCAATGAGTTCTTGTCCGTCGCTTTGACCTCGAGGTAAGCCTCGAACCAACCGGACTGTTGCATCGGCGAAGTGAAGTATTGGCGGATCGCGAAGCCCATCGGGTAGTCGAGGTTGCGGTCACGCCCCAAGGAGCGCGCGAACTTTGTTGCGGCACCTTCAGCACAGATCGTGAACTTCGCGCGTATCTCTTCGACATCGTTCCCACGTTTCGCCTTGAATCCGGTTAGGACACCGTCCTCGAAGATCGGTTCTTTCGCCTGCGTCTCGTAAAGAACCTTGGCTCCCGCGGCCTCCGCGTGATTCAGCACGATCTGATCGAGATCTTTGCGCGGCTTGACGAGTCCGAAGTCGTCCCAGTCGTCGAGCTCGGGGAAGGGCAGCTCAAGAACGCGACCGGCGGCGTGAACGCGCAGACCTCGAACGCGTTCCCATGTTTCGAGTTCGGCACCCAGGCCCATCTCGCGTAGTTGTTTGACCGCTCGAGGGGTGAGGCCGTCGCCACAGGTCTTCTCGCGGGGGAATGACTTCTTCTCGCAAACGAAGACCGAATGTCCCTTGGATGCCAGGTAGTGAGCGGCCGCTGATCCTGATGGGCCGCCCCCCACGATCGCAACGTCGAACTCAGTGGCCACGGCGGCACCTCCCTTCCTCTGCGGGCAGAGCCCGAGGCGGGCTCGGGGACCCCGTTTCCGAGCTTGTGAAAACTTTCACGAGCGCGGATCGGCAGTCTACTCCCGCTACGGCAGGTGGGTCTAAGTGAAGAAGAGTTACTCGACCTTTACGTCCCCATTCATGCCGGGATGGACGTCGCATTGGAAGTAGAACGTTCCCTTGTCCAGACCCGGGACGGTGTAGGTGACCGACTGACCTCCCGGGATCGTCTCGCCCTGGAACAACGCCTCGGCCACGCTGTCGTCTTCGTAGATGGCGATGTTGTGGGGCACGGACGCTGCGTCCTCGTTCACGAACTCGATGGGGGTCTCCTCGCCGGCGGGCAGAGTGATCGTCTCGGTGTCGAAGGCGACGTTCTGAGACACGACCGTCACGCCACCTCCACCTCCCCCGGCGGGCTCCTCCGGCGGTGTACCTCCTTCAACGGTGTCTTCCTGGCCGGTCACGAAGAAGATCGCGCCGGCGACTACCGCGAGATAGACGAGGAACAGCGCCCACTGTCCACTGCGCGGACCGCCGGCGACAGGGACGGAATCGGAAACGACCTCGTCGATCAGCTTGCGCCGCTGATAAACGGCTTGCTGGCCCTCGAACTGAGCCTCGGTCCCGACGGCGTCCTCGGGACGAAGCCGGTTCCCGGCGGGAACGCCATGCGTGACGCCTGTGGGCCGTTGCTCGGGTGGGACCTCGGTCGCTCTCGCCGCGGGGGCCGCGGTCGCCACTGCGGCGGGTGCCTCCTGCGCCACTGCGGCGGGGGCCTCTGCCGCGGGTGCCTCTGCCGCGGGAGCGGCCGGTTCTGGTGTGGGCTCGGGTGCTGCTGCCGCGGGTGCCGGTTCTTCTGCCGCGGGCTCTTCGGCGGCTTCTTCGGCCGGTGCCTCCGCCGGTGCCGCGCCGTCGCCGCCTTCAAGGTGAGGCTGCGCTCCGGGCCACCACTTCGGCTCTTTTGGATGGGGAGACCCTTGCTCGGCGCGTGCACGGGCGGCCTTAGCTCGGCCCTCGGCTACCGGCGCACTGACGCCCTTCCCCTGCTCTTCTGTGAGTACTTCCTGATAGATCTGTTCCGGATCGGCCACCAAACGCTCCCCGTGGTCGGCTAAGTCGGTCGCTGCCGATGGCCTAGGCCATCGGCGGGCACAATGTAAATCATCACTAGGCGTCTCTGTCGATAACAACCTCGATCAGGTGCCCCAGGGCTTCTCGCGCTTCTTCTTCGATGGCCAGCGACGCCAGGGCTTTAGCCGCTTGAGCACGCAGGTCCACCAGCAGATCCTCGATCTCCTCACGAGCCCCGCTACGGCCGATGATCCGGCGCAGTTTCTCGACCTCCTCAGTGGCGAGATCGGCACCACCCCATCGATCCAGAAGGAAGCCCCGGTCCGTTTCGGAGGCGCGCTTCATAGCCTTCACGTACAAGAGCGTCTTCTTGCCTTCTCTGATATCGGAATCGACCGACTTTCCCAGAACGGCCGAATCACCAAAGACGCCAAGGAGGTCGTCTCTAAGCTGAAAGGCCTCGCCCACCGGACGGCCCATGGCGCGAAGACCTTCAACAACCTCCACCGACGCCCCCGCGAGAACAGCCCCGATCGTCAGAGGTTCGACGACTGAATACAGACCGGACTTCAACATCGCGATGCGCCGGACCTGTCGTTCGGTGGCATCCGGCTGCTCGGCAACACGAACGTCGAGGTACTGCCCGGCGATCACTTCGCCGCGCATCCGTGAATAGATGGCGAAACCACGGTGGATCACCTCGGGCGGGAAACCACACTCCATCAACAGCGAATCGGCCAATACCAATGCCAGATCGCCAGTGAGCAATGCGAAGTTGTCGCCATGGGCCGCTCGCGTGGTCTTCTCACCACGGCGGAGATCTGCCGAATCCATGATGTCGTCGTGCACCAAGGCGAAGGTGTGTAACAACTCGAGCGATGACGCCCCGGCAACGATCTCGGGACGATCCACTCCTCCAGGGGCGCGATATCCCCAGTAACAGAAGGCCGGGCGCAGCCTTTTGCCCCCCAGGCGATGAAGCCTGCCTATCTCGTCGATAAGCGGTTCGCCTTCGGGGATCTCGTCACTCTTTCGAGCGAGGAACCTCTCTAGGCATGCGTCGACCTGCTCGCGAAGTTCGGACAGCGTCGGAGAGAAAGCCATGCGCGAAAGAGACTAGTGCGCACCATGGGTGGCCTCATGAGGCCCTCTCCGAGCCGGGTCGCGCCGGGTAACATCGGCCGCTCATGCGTTCCTTCAAGCGGGTTGCTTTGGGGTCGGCGGGCTCCACGTTCCTCCTGGTCACGATCGGAGGGCTCGTCCGCGCGACCAAATCGGGTCTCGGATGTGGCACGGACTGGCCGCACTGCTCGGGTCGGTTGGTGCCCGCCCTGGAGAACCGGGCGATGGTCATCGAGTACTCACACAGATTCGTAGCCGGCATCGTGATCGTTCTGCTCGCCACCTTGATGGTCATGGCCTTCCGGAGTCGACAACCGGCTCGGATCAAAAGAGCCTCGGTCGGTGCCTTCGGTCTCGTTCTTTTCCAGGCGATCCTCGGGATGATCGTTGTCGTTCTCGAGCTCCAGGCCGTCTCGGTGGTGCTGCACCTGGGCACGGCCATGGTGCTGCTGGCCCTCGTGCTGTACATCGCGATCGACGTTGGTGAGCGAGCCCCGGAAGAACGCGATCCCGCTCTGAGCCAAAGGGCGTCCATCGCTGCTGCATCCGTGATCGTGTTGTTGTTAGTGGGTTCGTACGTCTCGGGCTCCGGGGCCGGGTACGTCTTTCCCGACTGGCCGTTGATGGACGGTCGCGTCATCCCAGACCTCGCGGTGGAGGGCAAGGCGACCCACTTCCTGCATCGCGGGCTGGCGGCGATCACCGGCGCGATCGTGCTCTGGGCAGTTGTCGGCGTCTTCCGTCGAAAGAGCGAGATGCCCTCGGCATACAGGCTGGCGCACGCCTCCTTGGGTCTCTTCAGTGTCGAAGTCGCGATCGGCGCGGGCAACGTGTTCACGTCCGGTAACGACGCCTTCGTCACTCTTCATCTGGCCATGGGCGCCGCCATCTGGGCAACGTTGGTGTCGCTCGCGTTCGTGACTCGCCCGGCACACGAAGAGGTCGCTATGCGGCGAGTTGGCAGCTCCGAACCCGCTCTGGAAGGCCGTTAGATGGTCCGACCATTGACGGCCGACCGCGCAGGGACCCTCCACGTAGAGGAAGCACCACCGATCGTCGAGGCAACCCCAAACACGCGTGAGCGGGTCGGCGCTTACGTGGCGCTGACGAAACCGCGCATCATCGAGCTCCTACTCGTCACCACGGTTCCCTCGATGATCGTTGCGGCTAGAGGCTGGCCGTCTCCGTTGCTGGTTCTGTGGACGCTCATCGGCGGGACCCTCGCGGCGGGTGGTGCCAACGCCATCAACTGTTACGTCGATCGGGACATCGACGCCCTGATGGCGCGGACGAGGAAAAGGCCGCTGCCTACGCATCGGATCGATCCGACCCGCGCTTTGTGGTTCGGCATCGCACTCGGCGTGGTCTCTTTCGTGCTGTTGTGGGGCACCGTCAACCTGATCAGTGCTTTCCTGGCGCTGGCTGCGCTGCTGTTCTACGTCTTCGTCTACACATTAGGTATGAAGCGCTCCACTCCGCAGAACATCGTCATCGGCGGCGCCGCAGGCGCGATGCCGGCACTCGTCGGGTGGGCAGCGGTTACCGGGACCGTCGAGCTTCCAGCACTGGCACTGTTCGGGATCATCTTCTACTGGACCCCGCCTCACTTCTGGGCGCTCGCGATGCGCTACGAGAAGGAGTACGCACGGGCCGAAGTGCCGATGATGCCCGTCGTTTACGGACGGGCCGAGACCGTGAGACACATCCTGCTGTACTCACTGATGTTGTTCGCGATGTGCCTCGCATTCTTCTCGCTGGCGAAGATGGGCATCGTCTACCTGACCGCTGCCCTAATCCTCAACGGGATCTTCATCGGCTGGGCGGTGAAGCTGTGGCGGAATCCATCGACGAGAACCGCGTGGGGGCTGTTCCGCTTCTCGATCTATTACCTGGCGCTGCTTTTCATGGCCGCCGCAGCGGACGTCCTACTGCCCTTCTAAGGGTCGGGTAAGACGGGGTGTGCGGGTTAACGGGGTGTGCGGGTAAGACCCATCGGGTTCGGATAGGGCAGCGCGTCGCTGTCGAGGATGCTCGCCACGAGCTCCCTCATGTTGTCGACGAACGTTCGGTAGACGTCGTCCCCTAAATCGATCCACGGTTGCAGGGCCAGCTCGTCGGTGCGCTCTTCCACCCGGCCGCGAAGTGCGGCTCCCTCCGCGGTCAGCCCAGTCGCATCCAGTAGCCCTCGGGAACGAAGGCCATCGGCCGCAGCGTCCCACTCTTCCTCGGACCATCCCCGAAAGCTCCGCTGCATCTCCCCCGGGATCACGCCGGCCGCTTCCATCAGGACGTTCGCCTCCACACCATCAACTCCGTTGGACACGAGACAGGCGACATGGCCGTCCCCCCGATGCTCGCGGAGGCACGTGATCGCCAACCACAACGAGAGATGCGGCTCGGATGGACGGTCCAGAGACAGGTGAGCCCCGAAGAGGGGCCGCCCCGCCACAGTGGCCGCTTCAACTGCGCTCCACGCGAGTTGAGCGGTCTCGGCGATCGATCCCGATGTGACGAGAGCGCCCAGCCCCGTTCGCAAACCCGAGTCGGCAACCTTCATACGAGCCTCGAGCACGCGCTGGGGCGACGAGAACTTCCATGCGTCCGGGATGGACCGCTCCACCATCTGTGGATGGAAGTTGTAGAAGGTCGCGATCACGACTTCTGCTGAGACGGCTCCCATCGCTGCAGAACGCGACGCGAAGTAGCCCATCCAGCCGCCCTTGAGGCCTGCCTCTTGATACGCAGCGCGTGCGTTCGAAGCGAAGTACACGACTGCGTGATACGGCTCGAACAACTCCCATGCCCGCCGCGCGTGCTCGGGGCGAAGGCCGGCTCCGTTCGTTGTTGCTACTCCACCGTGACCGTGCCGTTCATCCCGGGATGAACGTCGCACTGGAAGTAGTACTCGCCTTTAGCGAGTGGATCTATCTGGTACGTGACCTCAGACCCACCCGGGATCGTCTCGCCCTGGAAGAGTGTTTTATCCGCACTGTCGTCCTCGTAGATGGCGATGTTGTGCGGCACGGAAGCAGCATCCGAGTTGGTGAAGGCCAGCTCGGCCTCTTCGTCGGCCGGCAGTTCGAGAACGTCTGTGCTGAACGCAACGTTGACGGCCTCGACCGCAGTGCCTCCGGCGGCCGGAGCGGCCTCTTCGGCCCCACCATGAGCCTCTGCCGAGCCCGACTGGCCGAAGCCCGAGGCTGCGATCAGGACCGAGATCACGAGGGGATAACTCGCGGCCACGGCCAGCTCGGCCCACGTGAGTCGAGATTCCTGCGGACGCAGAGCCAAAACCGTGCAGGCGATCAGGATGTTCGCCGCCAGGGCGGTCCCTATGACGACCGCTAGCTCGTGCGGGACGGACAGGAGGATCCTCGAAACGCCGATCGCAACGATCGCGATCAGAGCCATACCCCCTAAGGGAAGAACGATCGGCAGAGGAACTTTGAAACGCACCTCACCTTGCAGTGGACTTTCACTCATCGCTTCAGATCCCACACTTCCAGTTCACGTTCGAAGACCTCCCAGGTGATCTCTTCGGACTCGCCCCTTTCTTCTTTCGCATTCCAGCGGAAGTAGATCGCGGCGATGCACATCCACAGTAGCAAACCGCCTCCGATCTTCATGATCAGTCCGGCGATCTGCTGGTCGTTGACTACATCGATCCCCCACAAACGGGGAACCGTCTCGTAGAAGCGATAGATCGGCTCGTTGGCAAACGTCAGGAACGAGGCCGGCACCGTAGGCAAGATCGACTGCAGGAACAGGTACAGCATCTTTCCGGGCTCCGACAGCTTCTTCATCTCCGGCAGCGGATCGATGACGGGCCACCACATCAATAGTGCGCTCGAGAACAAGACGAAGTGCACCGTGAAGTGCAGCGGTTCGGAGCGCAGCGCAGCGTTCACGATGACAGGCCAGTGCGTGATCAGGATCACCGCATTGAAAAGGATCAGTGCGACGAGGGGCCGCGTCAGGAAGCGAACCAGGTGGAAGACGGGGGCCGGGCGGATCATGCGGCGCAAGAACCATGGCGGGAGCCCCAGGAGCAACAGCGGCGGTGCAACCAACGAGAACAGGGTGTGTTGCACCATGTGCACGGAGAAGAGGAAGTTCTCGCTCAGCTCGTGGACCGGCCAGTCCGCTCCCAGCCAGAGGGCAACGACACCCGCCCAGAACGCCCAGCGACGAGCAGAGCTAACCGGAGCCTCGGGCACCTCTCCCGCCGGGCCCCCGGAGGCGAGAACGCGAGGCGACACACGCAATACCAATGCGTACCCGAAAACGAGAGCCGCTATGAGGAACCAGACATCGGGGTGAGCGTGCCACGCAGGCATCTAGCCGGTGAGGCCTGGAGCCTCGGGCCCGAGGAAGAAGGTCGCGAGCACGATCGAGAACACGATCATCGCCAGGATGAAACCTGTGACGAACAGTCGTCTGAAGAGATGGCTGTCGAACTTCAGGTGCATGAACCACATAACGACGAGCACGAACTTCACCGCCGAGAACGCGAGCAGGAACGGGACCAGAACGCTTTCGAGTCCGGGGATGTAGTAGATGACGACCTCGGCGGCAGTGATTATCGCCAGGACGATCGCTACCCAGACGTATTGCCGGGGGCCGGGGTGGTGATGGAGTTCCTCGGCGGCCTGCGGAGCCGTCGCCATGTCGTCGCCGTGAACCGGTGTTTGCGCCATCAAGTCACTCCGTTGGGATCAGGTAGACGACCGTGAAGATGATGATCCAGACGATATCCACGAAGTGCCAGTAGAGGCCGATCATCTCGACCTTGAGACTGTCTTCTTGATTCAACTTCCCCGAGAACGACAACCCAGCAAGGGAGAGCAGCATGAGGATCCCTACTGTCACGTGAGCCCCGTGGAGGCCGGTGAGCATGAAGAAAGCGCTTCCGAAAGGACTGGTGGACAGCTTTAGACCTTCCTCTACGAAGGTGGTGAACTCGTAGATCTGCCCCCCGATGAAGGTCGTGCCGAGGAAGGCAGTGGCAAACAGCCAGATCCTCAATCCCCGGTGGTCGCCTCTTTGGATCGCGGCGAGGGCGAGAACCATCGTGAGAGATGACATCAACAGAACGAAGGACGAGACCGACGTGAACGGGATGTCGTAGATCTCGTGAGGTGTGGGGCCGCTCAGCGTCCGGGTGCGGTAGAGGAGATACGTCGAGATCATCGCGCCGAAGAACAGGCAGTCCGATCCCAGGAAAGACCACATCGCTACCTTGGTGTGGTTGAGACCCGTCGACGTGTAGTCGTGTCCAACATCGGCGAAGGCTTCCTTGGTCGCCATCAGTGACCGCCCTCGCCTTCGGCGAACTGTGGTTCGAGCGCCCAGGCGAAGAGGCCGAGCACCAATATCAAGGCTCCTGCGATCATCCCGACGACTGAGTGATAGATCGTCCCGTACGACAGCACGGGGAGACCGAAAGCGGCCGCCAAGGGGAAGTAAGACGGTGACGGCAGGTGCACCCCATGGTCCTCGTGCTCGTCATGTCCGTTCGCGCCACCAGCGAACACGCGAGATGGCTCACCATCTGGGGTGTCGATGTACTTCTTGTGCCAGAAGTCATCGCGAGCGTGAACCATCGGGACCCGCGCGAAGTTGTACTCGGGCGTCGGCGAAGGGATGCTCCATTCCAGCGTGCGCGCATCCCATGGATCGTCCCCGGCTTCCACTTTCTTGCGGCGGCTGATGGCTACGTTGGCGAGGAACACGAGTACCGATACGGCAATGACGAATGCCCCGATCGTCTCGACGAAGTTCCACATGTTCCATCCCATCCCGTCGGGATAGCTCGCGATCCGTCGCGGCATGCCCTGCAGGCCGAGGATGTGCATGGGGGCGAACGTCAAGTTGAAACCGATGAACCACAGCCAGAAGTTCAGCTTGCCCAGGCCCTCGGACAACATGTGACCGAAGATCTTGGGCCACCAGTAATAGATCCCGGCCATGACCCCGAACAGCGCACCTCCGAACAAGACGTAGTGGAAGTGCGCAACGATGTAATAGGTATCGGTCTGTTGTGCGTCGTGAGGAACGATCGAGTGCGATACGCCCGACAACCCACCGATGACGAACATCGACACGAAACCGATAGCGAACAGCATCGGCGTGGTGAATCGTAGGGAACCACCCCACATCGTTCCCAACCAATTGAAGATCTTCACGCCGGTCGGCACCGCGATGAACATCGTCGACAGCGCGAACGCCGAGTTGGCGATCGGGCCCAACCCGACCGCGAACATGTGGTGCGCCCACACTCCCCAGCCCATGAAACCGATCGCGGCCCCCGCGAACACGATCGCTGCGTAACCGAACAGGGGCTTGCGCGAGAAGACCGGGATGATCTCGGACACGATGCCCATGGCGGGCAGGATCAGGATGTAGACCTCGGGATGACCGAACACCCAGAAGAGGTGTTGCCACAGCAGCGGATCACCGCCGGCGGCCGGGTTGAAGAAATTCGCCTCGAAGAGCCTGTCGAACATCAGTTGGAACAGAGCGATGGAGAGGACCGGCATCGCGAACACGAGCAAGAACGACGTGACCAGCGACATCCAGATGAACACCGGCATACGCAAGAGCGTCATGCCGGGAGCACGCATGTTGATGATAGTTACGACGAAGTTGATCGCACCCGCCAAAGAGGCGATACCGAGGATCTGCAACCCGATCGCATAGAAATCCATCCCATGGCTAGGCAGGGTCCGAGAGAGAGGCGCATAGCCAAACCAGCCGCCGTCGGGGGCTCCACCGAGGAAGAAGCTCGAGTAGATGAAGATCCCGCCGAGGAGGAACACCCAGTAGCTGAAGGCGTTCAGCCGCGGGAACGCGACGTCCCGGGCGCCGATCATCAGGGGGATGAAGTAGTTCATCAAAGCGACACCCATCGGCATCACGACCATGAAGATCATCGTCAGCCCGTGCATCGTGAAGAACTGGTTGTAGAGGTCGTTCGAAAGCACATCGCCGTTCGGCTGTGCCAGTTGCAGGCGGACGGCGATCGCTTCGAGGCCACCGATGATGAAGAAGAAGAAGGCCGTGACCCCGTACATGATGCCGATCTTTTTGTGGTCGACGGTCGTGAACCACGACTTCCACCCACTGGTCGCCGACGGGCGCGCGAACAGCCCACGTTGCCGGTATGCGGCGACCGCCATCAGTGCTCCTCCCTTTGCCGGCTCATCAATCAAGACTCCTTAGGTACGCGACGAGTGCTTCGATCTGTTCTTCGCTAAGGCCATAATCCGGCATCAGGGAGCCCGGTTTCACCCCCGGGGGATCGCGTAACCAGGCCCCTAGAGCGTCGGGGGAGTTCTGGAAGATGGCACCGGCAAAGGTCTCGCGTGCAGCGAAGTGCGTGAGGTCCGGCCCGGTTCTCGCTTGAGCATCCGTTCCCTGGATCGCATGGCAGTTGATGCATTGACCGCCTGCCGGCAGCTGCTCTTCCATGAAGATCCTCTCCCCCTCGCGAGCCAAGGCTCCGGTCGGACGCGAGGCGGGTTCCTTCTGGCTGGCGACCCAGTTATCGAACTCCTCCTGGGTGTGTGTGTAGACCCGGATCCGCATGTTGGCATGGCTCAACCCGCAGTATTCGGTGCATTGACCTAGGTAGGTCTCACCCGCATTCTCGGCCTCGAACTGCATGTTGTTCGTCCGACCCGGCACCACGTCTTGTTTACCGGTCAGCTTGGGGATCCAGAAGCTGTGGATCACATCATCGCCTTCGAGCGTCAAGTAGACGGGGGTGTCGACGGGGACGTGCATCTCGTTCGCCGTTATGACTCCCAGATCGGTGTACTCGTACTCCCACCAGAACTGACGGGCGAGAACCTTGATCTCGAGGATGTCGCCGGTTGGTTTCTTGGATAGAGCCATGACGGTGCTAACCGTCGGCACCGCGAGCCCCGCCAATATCAGGGCGGGGATCACGGTCAGTACGATCTCGACCTTCGTGTTTCCATGGAATTGGCGTGCTTCGCGACCGGGCCTCTCCCGGAAACGGATGATGGCGAAGATGAGAAGGCCTTGGACGATCACGAAGATCACTACGGCGATAGCGAAAGTGACGTCCCAGAGCTGGTCGGCGCGCCGAGCGATCGGACCTTCAGGTTCGAGGAACCCTTGGGGGGTGTCTTGGGCGCACGCAGAAAGCACGAACAGAGACAGCGAGCACGCGAAGAAGAACGCTCGCTTCATCAGACGCGGCGAGCGCCCGGCGGATACCTTCAGGTTCGAGGGGCGCCTCATAGACGCCCGGAATATATATGACTGAACCTGCACCAACATTGACGTGATGGTTCCCAGCGACGAACTAGACGGATTTTCTTCCGGCGCACGAGCGCGCAAGTTCATTCTGATCGGCCTCGCGGTCGCGATCGGCGTCGGCGCGCTCTTGTACGCCATCCTGTCGCCGGCGGGCGGGCCATCGGATGCCGGGGCGGCCCCCGAATTCGAGCTTCCCTTGCTGAACGGCGAGGGAACGCTCACGAGCGAGGAGCTGAAGGGGTCGCCGGTCATCATCAACTTCTTCGCGTCTTGGTGCGTCCCTTGCCGGGAAGAAGCGCCTCTCCTCGCCGAAACCTTCGAGAGGTACCGAGACCGGGGCCTGGTGATCGTGGGAGTCAGCATCCGGGACGCGGCGCCGGACGCTCGTGACTTCATCGAGGAGTTCGGGGTCACCTACCCGGTCGTGCACGACCCCCAGGAGGTGCTGGCGAAGAAAGTTGGGGTACTGGGCCTCCCCGAGACCTACTTCATCACCAGCGATTGGCGCTTCGCCGCACAAGCGAAAGGTGACGAGCTGGGCAACCGGCAGGGCACGGTGTGGTTCGGTCCCATCACCGAGGAAGAGCTTACAAAGAACATCGAGGAGCTCTTTGCGGCCGAGGAGACCGATTAACAGACGTCCCGGTGCCGCCAGAGCTCGATCCCCTCGCTCGCAGCGAGGCCGGCGATCACCAAAGCTGCGATTGGATCGGCCCACCACCATCCGAAGAGCGAGTTCGTGAGCAATCCGAACAACAGAACGGCCGAGAGGTAGGTGCAGAGGATCGTCTGTTTCGAGTCGGCCTCCATGGAACGGCTGTCCAGCTCACGAGCGAGATCGCGTTTCCGCTTCGCCAGCACCGGCATGATGATCAGAGAAACGAGTGCCAGCCCCATCCCGACCGGGCTTGGGTCCGGTCGGGTCGCCCTGACGAGCTCGATACAGGCGTTAACCCCCACATAGGCGGCCAGCACGAGGAAAGCGATGGCCACGAGGCGAACCGCTCTGACCTCGGCCTCCTCGGATGTGCGGGCATTACTCCTTTCGGAACGGAGTCGCCAGACGAGGATCAATGCGGATGCGCCCTCGACGATCGAGTCGAGGCCAAAACCGATGAGCGCTACCGAACCTGCGAGGACTCCCGCCGCGATCCCTACGAATGCTTCGAATGCGTTGTAACCGAGACTGAAGTACTCGAGACGAAGACCGCGTTGGAGATCAAGCGAGCGGTCCGCTCGAGCGATCACAACTGAGGAAGCTTCGTTAAGTAGGGCTCGATCTCTTCGGCGATGGCGACATTGTCCCAACGAGCCTCGATCTTTCCGTTGGCACCGATCAGGTACACCCACGGCTCGGTGAGGTCGCCGGGGTAGACCCAATCCGCGGCGCCCTTATTGACGACCTGGTTCTCGAAGTTCCTCCAGATCTCGACGTGGATGAAATTCGCACGATCCGAGTACTTCTCGGCCAGGCCCACGACCATGTCGGTGATCGGCCCGCAGAAGCGACTTACGCAATACACCGGGGTAGCGAAGACAACGAGCGCCGGTTCCTTGCGTGCGATCGAGTCCGCGATCGTCATCCGATGGAGCTCCGTGTCGGGGATGTCGCCTTGCGCGGCTCGAGAGTCGACGGCAGCTTCGGGCGCGTCCTTCGAAGTGAGCGTCAGATTCTCGGTCTTGGGGGCCGGATCACCGACCGCCGGGTACACGGGCTTCTCGTGCACCTCGAAGACCGTGTTGCCACTGAGCGCGCCCCCATCGACGTTGGCTGTCACCTGGGCCGACCAGAAACCGGCCCGATCGAAGGTCACTTGTGTCGCGTACACACCCCGGCCGCGAGAGGCAGGAGCCACGATCGGCTTGGTCGTATCGGCGGGGGCAGAAGCTTCGCCGGGGATGGCGAGGAACTCGCCGGTTGCAGTCGGCCCCTCCTGCGCGGTGCCCTCACCTTGTTCCGTGCCGAGATAGAAGTACTCGACGTCGACCGTTCCGTAGGAAACGAATAGCTGATCGGGTGTCAGAAGACCCAGGATCACGCGCTGCTCGTCGCCGACGAAAGGATCGTATGAAGCGATCTGGACGATCAGCTCCCCATCCGACCCGCCGGTGTCTTGTGGAGCGGGCGACTCCTTGGCGCATGAAGCCACCAGAACAGTGATGAGACCGGCAATCACCAATCGTTTGATCACGGGCATCGCACCGGTGTCAATGAAAGCTCCCCTAGTGATGCGTTGCTCGCGTCCAGGAGTTGCGTCATCAACTTGCGGAATCCCTTCGCGTTCATGTCCTCGACGAAAGCGACCTCGACGCGCTGCTTGGCCTCGAGCAGAGCGGCGGCCCTCCCACGACTCTCCTCCGTCACCTCTCGAGCCAGCTCGTGCAATGCATCGTGAGCTCTGTTCTGGAAGATCTCCCACGACGGTCCGATCGAATCGTCGATCGCATCGCGAGCTTCGCAGACACCTTCGACCGCCTGTATCAAGACGTGGTCATCGATGATCGGAACTGATTGCTCGGGGTCATCCGTGTTCCCGCATCCCGTCAGCACGAAGCTCACCACGACGCCGAGAGCAAGTGTCCTCACCGGGATTGCGCTCGACGAAGCACGAGCGCGATGCCGATGATCGCCAGCGATCCGAGAGCGAACGGGACGATCGGGAAACCGCCGTCGGTTTGATCCTCCGATCGGATGATCGTGTCCTCGCCGCCGTCGATATCGGTGTCCGGTTTTGGACGCGAGCAGTCTCGCTTCCCCTTCACCTTGAAAGCGAATGTTCCGCGGCTCGTGTGACCATCGACGGCTGAGATCGCTTTGTATCGAACGTCCCACGTCCCCGGCTCGCCTTTCTTCAGGCCCAAGGTGATCGTCTCGCCGGATCGATCCTGATCGACCACCAAGCTCCGGTTGCATCCGTCCGCGACCCGGACCTGAGTCCCAGGCCCCGGACCTTCCGAGAGCGTGATCGACACGGACTTGGGAGCTTTCCTGACGACCGAGTCGGCCGCCGGATCGGAGCTCTGAAGGTCGCCGTGACCCCAAGCTGGGAGCGCCGGCGCAAGGACGAGCCCCACGACGCACACGAAACCAAACCCCCATCGCAGTCTCATGACCCTCCTCAACCTGCTCGTGCCGCTGAATTCCCTGATAACACCATCATTTAGGGTTTATCGAACCGATGGACTCATCTTCCACCCTTACCTCTCCTAAGCGACGCGCCAAGTTTGCTATCGGCGGTCTGATCGTGCTGCTTGCAGTCGGGTCCCTGGTCGGATGGGCGATGAGCAGACCCGGTTCCACCGCCTTCTACATGACACCGACGGAGCTCCAGGCGCTCGGGGCAACCGACCAGACCCACGACTACCGGATGAACGGAAAGGTCGTGCCGGGGTCGATCGAGAGGGACGGCCTAAACACCCGTTTCCTCGTAAGCGACGGGGACACGGAGATCACCGTCCACACCGATGCGCCACTTCCCGACACCTTCAGGAACCGATCCGAAGTCGTGGCCAAGGGTCACTACGACGGATCGACGTTCGCCGCACAGGAAGTTCTGGCGAAGTGCCCCTCGAAGTTCAAAGCCAAGGAAGCCTGAGGCACCTACCGTGAACCTCGGCGGATTGGGGCGCCCATCGATCGCCCTTGCGCTCGTTTTCGCGTCGATCGCACTTCTGCTTGCCGTTCTAGGTGCGATCAAGAAGCGCTCCTCGATCGCCGAGAGCGGACGACGTGCCCTCACCATGAGTGCCGTTTTCGTCGCGATCGCGACGATCTCGCTGCTGACCGCGTTCTTCTCTCACGATTTCTCGCTGGCGTATGTGGCGAACTATTCGTCCCGCTCCCTCGCAGGTCCGTACATGTTCACCGCGTTATGGGGGGGCATGGAAGGCTCGCTTCTCTTCTGGACCTTGTTGCTCACCGTGTTCTCCGCGATCGCCATATCGCGGGCGAGACGTTGGGCGCATCCGGATCTATCCGCCTGGACGATCGCCGTCCTTGCGGGGATCTCGGTGTTCTTCCTGGTGCTGCTCAACGCGCCGGCGGATCCTTTCACGAGGCTGGCGTCAGTCCCACTGGACGGAAGGGGTCTGAACCCATTGCTTCAGTCGCCGGGGATGCTGGTTCACCCGCCGCTCCTCTACACGGGGTTCGTTGGATTTTCGGTCCCGTTCGCGTTCGCGATGGGAGCTCTGCTCAGCCGGAGAACCGACAGCACCTGGTTCACCTTCACGCGTCGATGGACGCTTTTCGCCTGGAGCGCGCTTTCGATCGGAATCGTTCTCGGCGGAGCGTGGGCTTATACGGAGCTCGGTTGGGGCGGGTACTGGGCTTGGGATCCGGTCGAGAACGCATCGTTCATGCCGTGGCTCACGGCCACCGCCTATCTCCATTCGGTGGTGATCCAAGAGAAGCGCCGCATGTTCAAGGTGTGGAACCTCACCTTGATCCTGCTGACATACGTGCTAGCGGTGTTCGGCACCTTCCTTACTCGGTCGGGACTTCTGTCGAGCATCCATACGTTCACCGAGGGCCCGATCGGGAAGTGGTTCCTTCCATTCCTGGCTCTGATGTTGATCGGGGGCCTGGCGATCATCATTTCAAGGCTCGATTCCCTCCGGAGCCACAACCGCCTCGATTCGTTGCTGTCGCGCGAGAGCGCCTTCCTGATCAACAACGTGCTGTTCGTCGCGGCCGCGTTCGCCGTTCTGTGGGGCACGCTCTATCCGATCGTCGCCGAAGTAACGACCGGGGTTCGTCTGTTGGTGGGCCCTCCGTTCTTCGACCGGGTGTTCATCCCCCTTGGCCTTGCTTTGGTCGGGCTCGCGGGACTCGGCCCCCTTATCTCGTGGCGCCGTATGCAGCCACACGCATTTGCCAAGTCTCTGCGAGGCCCATTGATCACCGGCGCTGTGGCGATCGCGGCCTCACTCATCGTGGGGATCCGGAGCCCGGGGGTCCTGGTCGCCATCGCACTCTGCGCGTTCACGGCGAGTGCCGTGATCTCGGAGTTCGCCCGCGGCAGCCGGGTTCACAGATCGCGTGACGGTCTGGGCTTGTTGGCTGCGCTCGGCCGCACATTGACCCGGAACCGGAGGAGGTACGGCGGCTACGTCGTCCACCTGGGGATCGTCCTGATCGTGATCGGCTTCATCGGCGCGGCCTTCAAGACGGAGCGGCATGCTGAGGTCGCGCCCGGGGGTGCTCTACGGATCGCCGGCTACGAGCTCATGTACGAAAAGCTGGACCGCGATGCCACACCGGAGAAACGGATCTTCGGCGCAACGTTCGCGGTGCAACGTGATGGTGAACGGATCGGAACCCTCTATCCGCAGCGGAACTTCCACACCGCGCAGAAACAATGGCAGTCGGAGGTTGCGATCCGATCGACACCGATCGAAGACCTCTACGTAGTCATCACTGCGTTCGATCCCGACGGGTCGGCATCGGTGAGAGCGTTCGTCAATCCCCTCACGTGGTGGATCTGGGTCGGAGCGGGGGTCATGGCATCCGGGATGATCTTCATCATGGCAGGAGCAGCACCGGCCCCCGTCCCTGCTGATGTTCGGCGACGCGTTCGCGAAGTCGCCGTGGCCACCCGATGAAGTTCCTCATCCTTGGTGCAACCGCGCTGGCACTCGTGCTCCTGCCGGCAACGGCATTCGCTGCAGCTGAGGACCAGGCGAACGACCTGTCGAACGAGATCATGTCGCCGTTCTGCCCCGGCGTGACCCTCCATGAATGCCCATCGCCCGAAGCGATCGCACTACGCAACGAGATCGTCGACTGGTTCTCGCAAGGAAAAACCCGCGCCGAGATCATGAGCCGGCTCGAGGATGAGTACGGGCCGCAGATCCTGGCCGCTCCTCCGGCAGAGGGGGCAGGTCTCGGAGCGTGGCTGCTGCCGGCCGCTGCCCTCGTTGCGGGGATCGCCCTTAGCGTGTTCCTGTTGCGCCGTTGGACCCGGGCCGCAGCATCGGACGATGTGGAAGATGTGCTGGCTCCGGCCGAACGCAGGCGAGTGGATTCCGAACTCGCTGCGTTGAGGGGGCCGCGATGACGATCGTCGTTGCGGCCCTACTCGCCTGTGCCGCCCTCTATTACGTCTGTCTGCCACTGCTGAGACGAGAAACCGAAGAAACGGCCTCCGGGGACAGACTCGACGCAGAAGAGAAGAAGGTGCGAGCGCTCGAGGCGATCCTCGACCTCGAGAGTGATCTCGAGCTGGGCCGGATCACGGCAGACGAGCTCGAGGTCCTTCGAGCCGAGCATGAGCGAGACGCTATCGACGCCATGCGCGAATTGGATGTGCTCGAGATGGCCGCATCCGATAGCACTGTGGAGAAAGCGATCGCCGCCGAGCGAGATCGCATCACATGTCCTGCCTGCGGGACGAGGAAAGTCGAAGAAGAACGATGTCCCTCCTGCGGAGCGTAGTCGGCGGCGGGGCTGCTCTCCTCCTCGGCTCACTCCTGTTCGTCCTCGTCGCGCCCGAAGCCGTCGCGGCCGATCGAGGTGAGATCCGTGGGCGCGTCGTCGATGGCGAAACGGGAGAGCCACGAGCCGGTGTGCGCGTGATGTTGACCGGAGCGAACGAAGACGGTTCGGAACGGATCCAAGAAACGATCACTACGGACCAGGAGGGCCGCTACAGGTTCACAGGCCTCGGAACCGACGAACAGCGCGCGTACGCGATCGATGCCGAGTTTCAAGGGGGCCTGTTCGCCGGACGTCCGATCCGATTCCCCGAAGGCGTCGTCAAGCGTCCCGTCATCGAGTCGACCTTGCGTGTATGGGGGACGACGACCGACCCGGCTTCGATCATCATCACGCGCGACGACATGTTCGCCGTGCTCGGAGAAGAAGGCATCGCGATGATCGAGGCCGTCACGGTGGTTAACCAGACCCAACGGGCTTACATCGGCCGAGGAGGGGGTTCGACGACCGAGCCATCTCCGAGTATCGGATTCGCTTTACCGGTCGACTGTCGCCAAGCCGGCGTAACCATCGTCGATGCCGACATCGACATCCCACAACTCGTGTGCACGGATTTCGGTTTCGGCATCACGACGGCGATCCCCCCGGGTGAGTTCCGGACGACGTTCTCGTACCGGATCCCTGGCGACACGAGCACTTTCGATCTGTCGCGCACTGCCCTTTACGACATCTCGTCTGTCTCAGTGTTCGCGGCCGACCCGCTGTCGATCGAGAGCAACGGATTGGAAGCGAAAGGTGAGGTCTCGCTTGCCGGCAAGAAGTATCGGAGATGGAGCAGCCGGCAACCCGCCTCGCCGGGCGACGCCATCCAGGTGGTTGCGATCGCCGAGGCTGGACTAACCCCGGGACTCATCGGGGGCATAGTCGCCTCGGTGCTGCTCCTCGGCGGTGTGGCTTTCCTCTCTTTCCGTCGCGCCCGGCGTCCTCGCGCACCCGAAGATCCCCCGGAACCGAGCACCGATGCGGTCGGCGAGATCGCTCGTCTCGACCTGGCCTATAAGAACGGCGAGATGAGCCGCCAAGAATGGGTCGCCCGGCGCAAGGACCTGAAGCACCGCTTAGGCGAAGAACGATGACGAGCATCGAGCTCAAGCAGGTGACCGTTGTCTTCGGTCGCACGCTCGCGCTCGACGCCATCGACCTGACGATCGAGCCGGGGATCATCGGGCTCTTCGGCCAGAATGGCTCGGGAAAATCGACCCTGTTGAGAACGATCGCCGGCCTGATCAAGCCGGCCACAGGACGCGTCATGGTCGACGGTCGGGCCTACGCCCGGGGGGACGAGTCCCTGAGGGGGGAACTCGGATTCGCAGGACACGAATCTGGGCTCTATCCACGACTCACCCTGCAAGAGAACCTCGAGCTCTTCGCTCGTCTATACGGCACTCCGGTGGAACGGATCGACGCCACCCTCGAGGAACTCGGTTTGAGTGCTGAGGGCGCCCGGCAGGTCGGTTCGCTGTCGGCCGGAACCAAGAGACGCGCGGCCGTCGCGCGCGCGCTGCTTCACGATCCCACCGTCCTCCTGCTCGACGAGCCGTACGCGAACCTCGACGACGAAGCATCCGAAAAAGTAAGCGCGTCGATCCAGCGATGGAGCCAGCCGCACAAAACCGCTCTTATCGCTACGCACGGGGCAAAGAAGGTCAAGGCCTACGCAACGGCAGGGATCATCCTGCAACGCGGTCGAGTCGTGACGAGAGGCAACTACGAACCGAGGTTCACACCATGAGCCAGATTCGCCAGAGTTTCCTCACGAAGACATTCGCCCTTGCCGCGAAGGATCTGCGCGTCGAAATGCGCGGCAGAGAAACTCTTCCGCCGATGGTCGCGTTCGCGATCGCCGTCACGTTGTTACTCGCGTTCACGATCCCGGCCTCACCGACGCTGCGCACCCCCCTCACGCTGCCGACGGGAGCCGTCGAAGCCGCAGACGTTCTTGCGGGGTTCATGTGGGTGACGATCCTCTTCGCGGGACTGATCGGGTTCGCACGAACCTTCGAAGTGGAGCGTCAGGATGGCGCTCTCGACGCCATGCTGCTCGTCCCGCTGGACCGCAGTGGCTTGTTCCTGGCCAAAGCGATCGCGAACTTCCTGTTCGTCGGCGCCGTCGAGCTCTTCGTATTGCCCGCTTTCGTGATCCTGTTTTCGATCGACATCGGCCCCGGACTTCTCACCCTGCTTCTCGTCGTGATCCTCACGAACATCGGGTTCGTTTCGGTGGGCACGCTCTTCGCCGCTCTCGCCGCGCAGACGCGCAGCCGGGAGCTCGTCCTCCCCATCCTCGCTTTACCCGCTCTACTCCCCATCTTCATCGCCAGCGTCACTTTGACGTCAGACCTATTGTCGGGGATCCCCCTCAACGAAGTTGCGGCGCGAGGATGGTTCGTGATCTTGATCGCATACGACGTCATCTTCGGCACGATCGCAGCGCTTGCGTTCGAGGCGGCTCTCGATTGAGGGCGCGGTGGTTAGTCGCCCTAGTGGTCGCCTGCGTCTTGACATCCTGCGGGGGCCGCGTCGAGCCCACCCCGACGCGGACCCAGACCCTTCAGCCGCGCTCGATCACCCTGCCGGACCCGATCTCGTCCGACCCCTCCTTCCGGATCACCTCTGCTCGACCGATCGGCGATCTCGTGAAACGCATCGAGAAGCAACCCGGTGTGATCGCTGCGGCCGCGATCCGCAAGAAGACACTTGCAGTGCGCACCGGCGGACGCCGAGTGAAGCTCCGTGTGGGCGCGGTAGCACCGCTTCATTTCCGATCCGTATCTCCTGAGCCCACGCGCGCCGCGGAATTTGTGTGGACGTCATTGCTCCAAGGAGAAACCGTCATCACTCCGGGAGCAGCGGCACGATTGGGGATCGAGTCTTCTGCCACGTTGGATATCGGCACTGGGTCTTACTCGGTCGGAGCCTTCGCAGACAACGGCGTGCCCAACACCCTGGACGTGATGGTCGCCAACCACGTGGCCGATCGATTGGGTCTTCCTCAGGCACACGAACTCGTCGTTGGCACCGGACGCAAAGCGAAACTTGCACGCGTCCGGGCGGCACTGAAGCGCCTCGCGCCACGAGCAAACGTGAAGGCGATCCATGCGTCGGACCCTCCAGCCGTCCCCGAGATCCTGGGTCAGGCAGAAGGGTCGTTGATCGGAACGATGACCTTCAGGGTGAAGAAGAACGGCTTCATCGAACCGGACCCCGCATGGGTGACGGCAAACATCGTCAACGCGGAGGTCCCGATCCTCGGGCAGGTGACCTGCCATCGCCTGCTCGTCGGACAGCTGGGGGCCGCGCTCGGCGAGATCGAGCAGGAAGGCCTGGCAGACCTGATCGATCCCAGTGACTACGGCGGCTGTTATGTCCCGCGGTTCATCGGACGCGACTCACGTCGCTCACTCTCGATGCACGCATTCGGGCTGGCCGTCGATCTGAACGTCTCACGCAACTACTACGCAACGAAGGGCGACATGGACATCCGCGTTGTATCGATCTTCGACAAGTGGGGCTTCGGTTGGGGCGGCACCTGGTCCACCCCCGACCCGATGCACTTCGAGCTAGCGCGTCTACTAGAGACCTAGCGACTCCAGCGCCAACGCAACCTTTTTCGGATCGCCGGTGATCGAGAACGGCGCCAGGATCGGCGTCGTCAGGCCCGCGGCCCGGAACGATTCCAACCGTTCCTTGATCGACCCGGCCGGACCCATCAGCACCAGTTCGTCAATCAATCGATCCGAAACCGCGTCGCGCGCTTTGTCGCGCTCGCGGTTGGCCCACGCGTCGGCCACCTGGCGAGCTTCGTCCTCATAGCCTTGCGCCGCGATGAATCTGTTGTAGGCAGGAACGGCGATGTACGGCGTCAACATCCACCGGACGGCCGGACGCACCTGCTCGACGTCTTCGTCGGGACAACACAAGATGCGCTCTGCGACCTCTTTGTCCGGGCAGGCCTTGGCGGCCATGCGCACACCTTCCTCACTAGCGAGGTACAGCAGGATGCCGTCGGCGATCTCATTCGTCAGTGTCATCATCTTCGGACCAAGAGCTGCGAGGAAGATCGGGATCTGTTCTTTGGGTGCATCCTCGAGACGGAAGCCTTTGACCCTGACCGTTTCCCCATCCAGGTCGACCTTCTCGCCGGCGAACGCCGTCCTCACGACGTCGACCGTCTCGCGCATGCGCGTCAGAGGTCGATCTAGCTTCTGCCCCATCCATCCCTCGACGATCACGGGTGAAGACGCGCCAAGGCCGAGGCAGAAACGTCCGCCGCTTGCTTGATGCACGGCGAGTGCGCTCATCGCGGTCAACGCCGGCGGACGACTGAACACTGGAGCGATCGCGACGCCGAGCCGAAGTGATTCGGTAGCGATGCCAACGGCGGCGGTCACCGAGAATCCATCCGGCCCCGCGGTCTCTGCGGACCAGCAGTCCGTGTAGCCGATCTGCTCCGCGTGACGTGCAAGTTCGCATGTGGCTCGCACATCGAAGCCGAACACCGGCGCCGTGAAGCCGAGTCGCGTCATAGAAAGCACACTAGTAAAAATCGGTCCGTCGGACGCCGACGGGCTCGGCCGTCGGCGAAAACTACAAAGTAGTCTCCAGAACACGATGAGAAGTCCAAGTACTTCACTGCCCGGGAAGACGGCATTGACCCGTCTCGGTCTCACGACCAGCGTGGTGATGACCGTCGCTCTCTACCTGATCTTCTTCGTGGCACGCGAGGCATCCGCTGATATGGGTGGGGATCTGCAGAGGATCTTCTACTTCCACGTCCCGGCGGCCTGGGCCGCCTACCTCTCGTTCGCCGTGGTCTTCCTCGGATCGGTCGCCTATCTCCGGACCGGCGTCCGCAGGTGGGACCTGCTGGCTCACGCCGCGGCCGAGCTCGGAGTCGTATTCACCACGATCGTCTTGGTCACGGGGCCGATCTGGGCCCGTCCGGTATGGGGCACCTGGTGGCAGTGGGATGCCCGGCTGACCTCGGCCCTGGTGATGTGGCTGACCTACGTCGGGTACCTGTTCCTCCGGTCGCTGGCCGAGGATCCAAGCCGGGCAGGCCGCCTGGCGGCCGTCGTCGGGATAGTCGGTTTGGTCAACGTTCCGATCGTCCACTTCTCCGTGCGCTGGTGGCGCACCCTTCATCCACAAGGCCCGACACCCTCCGACCTCGCCGGGGAATCGGGCTTGGGCAGCCCCGAGTTGCTTGCCTTCTTTGCTTCGCTGATCGCTTTCACTCTTCTGTTCTCGTGGCTGCTAGCAGTACGAGTACGACTGGGCCATCTGGAGGACCAGGTCACGGCCGTAGAACTGAAGGCCGCATGAACGACGTCGCGTGGCTCTTCTTCGCCTTCCTGGCGGCCTGGGCCATCATCGGTGGCTACCTCTACTCGCTCGGCGCGCGTCAGCGTCGATTGGAAGAGCGAGTGGGCTCGATGGGTTCGCGCGAGTAACCCCGAGCGATGGGCTTCGCCATCGCGCAGAACTACAAAGTCCCTGCTCAATCGCACAATCTCGCCCTTTTTCCAGGGGGCGAATATGTAAGATGACGCTCGAATGAGCATCCCCGAACGCGTCTATCGCTTCACGGACAGGCCCATGACCTGGACGAAGGCGGTATTGATCGGGATGGGGGTCTGGATCTTCTTGATCATCTTCGTCGGGCAACTCCCCTCGGTGATCATCTATAAGTTCGACCAGTACATCGCCGAGATCATCGAATTCACCACGAAGATCCCCGGCGTGAACGAGGCGGGGCTCAACACCATCCAAGTGAAGATGATCCGGGACATCGTCGCCAACGGCGTGCAGATGGGGATCCTGACCGGGATGCTTGTCTTCGCTTACTTCTGGCAGAAGGCCAGCCAGAAGCGCAGGGGCCTCAAGGGTCTGACCGACCCCGTCAAGGGCTACATGCCGGGGAAATAGCAGATGCCCAAAGCGATCGAGCCCAAGAAGATGGAGATCATCGAGAAACCGATCTTCCGCGACGACTACGAGATGGAACTCGTTGATTCGGATTGGCTCAAAGGCGCCGTCAAGCCGAAGAACTTCATCGATTTCATCCCCGAGCAGTGCATCTTGTGCGAAGGGTGCGTCGACATCTGCCCCTGGTACTGCATATTCATGGTGTCTCCCGAGGCAGTTGCGCAGTCGGGCAACGTCGAGCTGGCGAGAAGCATGGGGGGCAGCGACATCCTGTTTTTGATCGACGACAACGCTTGCACACGCTGCAACCTCTGCGTCGAGCGGTGCCCGACGGGTGCTCTCGTGCAGAGTCAAGTAGCGGGCGGCAAGTCCAAGACACGAGGAGCGCGTGCCATGGGTACCGTTCCGGAAGCTCAGAAAGCTTGATGAAGGGGAAAGTGTGGCGCTAGCAGGCTGGAATCCCAAAGAGAAGCTGAACGAACGCCTGGACATGATGCAGAACAGCCAGGTGTGGCGTTCGATATTCAGGCCCGGCTCGATCTTCAGGCGTGGGTACGCCGACTCGCCGAGGAACCGTGCCTATGTCGTGATGAACTCGCTGCTGTATCACCTGCACCCGGTCAAAGTGAAGCGACACGGGATCAAGCTGAGCTACACGCTGTGCCTCGGTGGTCTCTCGTTCTTCCTGTTCATCCTGCTGACGATCACGGGTATCTACCTGATGTTCTTCTACCGACCCGAGGTAGGGATCGTGTACTCGGACATGCAACGACTTTCGACACAGGTCTCGTTCGGTCTACTCGTGCGGAACCTGCACCGGTGGGGGGCGCACCTCATGGTCATCAGCGTGTTCCTGCACATGGCACGCGTTTTCTACACCGGCGCTTACAAGCCACCTCGTGAGTTCAACTGGATCGTCGGCGTGATCCTGTTCCTCCTGACGCTGCTGCTGTCGTTCACCGGATACCTGCTGCCGTGGGACCAACTGGCCGTTTGGGCCGTCACGGTGGGCACCGAGATGATGAAGAACTCTCCGGTGATCGGCGATCAGGTGCAGTTCGCGCTGTTGGGCGGGCCGGTCATCGGGCCGGAGACTTTGCTCCGCTGGTACACGCTGCACGTGTGGCTGCTCCCGTTCGTCATCGTGATCTTCATCTCGATCCACTTCTGGCGAGTACGTAAGGACGGAGGTATCTCCGGCCCCATGTAGGGGGAGGGAAAATCAAGATGCCGACACCAGACGAGGTCTACGAGCAGGTACTGGCCGAGGAGCAGGGCAAGGGCTCCTCGCCCGCCGTCGCCCAGTCGCGCGCCAAAGCGGCTCGGGTCAGGGCCCAGAAAGGCGCCGCCGATCCTTCGAAGGCAGTGGCGGCGAAGAGCGGCGCCGCACCTTCGGGCGACGCAGGCGACCAGTCCCCCGCCGGCACGGGCGCCGCTTCACCGCCCACGGCCGCTGCCACCAAGCCGGCTCCTAAAGCACCTGCTAAGAAAGCGGTTGGCAATGGCGGTCCCGCTGTTCCGGAGCGGGTTCAGCGGTTGCTCGCGGTGGTCAAGCCGGAAGCGATCCAGAAGATCGAACGCCAGCCGATGGACAGGGTCAACGTATGGCCTCACCTGATGGCCGCCGAGTTCGCTTCTCTGCTCGTCGTCATGGCGCTGCTGACGTTCTTCTCGGTGGCGGTCGACGCACCACTGCGTGACCTCGCTAACTTCAGCCAGACGCCCAACCCATCCAAGGCCCCGTGGTACTTCCTCGGCCTGCAGGAGCTGTTGCGTTACTTCCACCCGCAGGTGGCCGGCGTCACGATCCCGACGGTGTTGATCATCGCCTGGTTCGCATGGCCGTTCATCGACCGCAACCCGTCGACACGCCCGGAGGATCGCAAGGTGGCGATCACGCTGTTCACGTTCTACGTGATCACGTTCGCGATCCTGTCGACGATCGGCATGTTCTTTAGGGGGCCGGGCTTCAACTTCGTCTTCCCGTGGGAAACGGGACCGATCTTCTTCGAGCTGTGATGGACATGACACAAGTGATGCGAGTCAGAACGCCGGCGGGCTCGGCCGGTGGCGGAGGAAGAAAATGAGTCCAGGGACAATCGCACTCATCGTTGTCGCAGTCAGTGTTGCCGCGTGGGCCGGTTTCATGGCCAATGTGACGATCCGCAAGCAGCGCAAAGCGAAGGCAGACTCGCGCGAGCATCTCGCCGAGGGCGAGGCGGCGGCCACAACGAGCGAGTCACCCGAGGCACCAGAACCGGCTGGGAAGCCTGCCCCCAAAGCTCCACGTCCGCCGCTTACGCAGGATCAGCTCGCCGTATCCCGCAGGCAGTTCCTCAATCGAGCGTGGGCGTCTTCTTTCAGCGCCTTCTTGGGCTTCTTCGGCATGGCGTCGCTCTCGTTCCTATGGCCGACGCTCACGGGTGGATTCGGAACCAAGATCACAGTGGGCGACTACGAGGAACTCTTGAGGGAAGTCGGCCCCGAAGGAGACTTCAAGCCCAAGTTCATCGCCGAAGGTCGCTTCTGGCTCACCTACTACGACGGCACCGGCGACGCTCCGGTCTACCTCGCGGTCAACGCTCAGGACACCAAGCTCCTCGCGTTGTATCGGAAATGCGTGCACCTCGGTTGCTCCGTTCCTCACTGCGGCACCTCGATGCTGTTCGAGTGTCCTTGCCACGGATCCAAGTACCGGTTGAACGGCGAGTTCTATGGGGGCCCGGCCCCCCGCGGCCTCGATCGCTTCCCCGTCACGATCGAGGCGGGCAAGATCGTCGTCGACACCGGTGACGTACAGGAAGGGCCTCCGCGTGGAGTCAGCACGTGGGACAAGTTCGCAGAGCCCGTCGGTCCTCTTTGTGTACCGACTTGATGGGAGTTTGTTTTAAATGAGTCGCGGCGATGTGATCACGATCACTCTGGTCGTCCTTGGGCCGATGGCGCTGCTGTGGGGGATCTACCTCATGCGCACCAAGCGGACACGCAAGCCGGCCGCGATCCTCGGCATCCCGATGGCGATGCGCCCCGCCGCTCAGGACGAGGTGCTCGAAGGACGACGCCTCGAGCGCATCCAGTGGGGCGGCGTGTTGTCTCTGATCCTGCTCCTGATCGGGATGGTTGCTTACTGGCTCCCCGAACCGCAGCGGCACGAAGCGTTCGCACACCGGTTCGACGAAGAAGCTCTGCACCGAGGACTCCTCGTGTACCAGGCTCCCCCACCACTCGAGGAAGACATCTCGGCGATCGAATTCAAAGAGGAAGAGAAGGCGTTGTCGCTCGGACAGGGGTGTGTGAACTGCCACGGGCCCGAGGGCGCCGGCGGGTTCGGAACTCCACTTTTCAAGAATCCCGTAAATGGAGAAGTTGTCGGGTACAGCGCTCCGCCGTTGAACAATGTGTTCCAGCGTTGGGATGAAGAGATCGTTCGATTCACGATCGAGCGGGGCCGGCCCGGTACCGACATGCCCACGTGGGGCGTCGAGTACGGCGGATCGATGACGAAGTTGATGGTCGACGACGTCATGGCGTACCTCCAGAGCATCCAGGTGCCGGTCGAGGAGACCTCGAAAGACTGCAAGAACCCGAAGAAGTCCGACTACATGCAATGCGGTCAAGAGATCTTCGAAGCCCGTTGCGCGGTGTGTCACGGACCCAAGGGCCAGGGGAAGGAAGACCCTCGCAGGAACTACGACGACCCGAACATCCCCGAGGACCTGTTGGAAGACCCCAGAGAAGACGATTACCCAACCTGGTATCAGGGAGCCGCACTATGGAAGGGCGACGTCAGGCACCTCAGCGAGGATCTTCACTTCCTAACGATCTACAACGGACGTCGGTTCGCCTTCATGCCTCCCTTCGGTGAGGCACCCGTGCAGGGCATCCCAGTGCCGCCGAACCCACTGACCGACAAGCAGATCCGAGCCGTCATGGAATACGAGCGGAGCCTCTAGTGCACCGTCCCGCAAATAACCGCCATACCAGAGCCGCTACTTACGGGACGGTGCACTAGATGGATACCGCTTTCGTCACGGGAATGGCTGCCTTCATCTCGTCGATCCTGATCTTCTGCGGGAGCGCGTTCCTGTTGTTGATGCTCATCCTCGGAGCACGCCTCGCGTACTGGATCACAGCTTCTGTCACGTTTGGATTCGTCTTCATCATGGGCGTCACGTGGTCGATCAATCCACTCGGTCCCGTAGGGCAGCTCCCCGAATGGGATCCGGTCGCCATCAGTGACGAAGTGAGCAGTCTGGAGTTCCAGCCCGCTACGGAATACCCGGAGGGTGCGTGGCAAGCGCCCGACGAGGAAGACGACGCCGAGCTGGCTCGTGCAGCAGAGCTCGAGGGCGATGCGTCCGACTACTTCGCAGCGGCCGTGGAGGAGGGCGACCTCGAGTTCGAGCCGACCGACACGATCGTGGTTGCCGAAGACAGCACCCTCCTTCTGACACAAGAGGACGCCGACTACGGAGCCACTACGTTCGAAGTGGCCAACGCCGCCGACGAACCGGTCGGGACGGTAACGGCCGTTCTCAAGTACGACCCGGGCAACCCGCTAGGTTTGGCTCGCTCGATCACGGCGGGCACGTTCATCTTCTTCGTGCTGCATCTCTTTGGACTCAGCCGGGCCGAACGCCAGGTAAAAGAAGAACGACCGGAGGGAATGGCATGAGGCTGCTAACCCGTTTGTGTCAGGTACTGCTGTTCGCCGTCCTAGTGGCGCTGCCCGCATGCACAGGAGGTATCAACGCCGGGGGCGAGAGCCCCACCAACAACGGCGGGGTTGCTTTCATCGCACTCGCCGGGATGCTGATCCTCTCCGTGATCATCCTGTGGATCATCCTCGGACGCGACGAGTAGCTCTCTAGCTCTTTCGCTGTTCCCGCATGCGCTGACCGAATCCCACCGCAAGAAGGATGTAGCCGATCGCGTTCGCGACCACGCTGAAAGCTCGATGTGGATCCGGATCGATAAGCGCGTACGCCACCGCATTCGTCAACAAGACGAGGGCGCCGGCCATCATCAGCTTGCGCCATAGGCCCCACCCGACGGGTTGCTTGGTGGGCTTGGTGGGCTGATCGGTCGGGTCAGAGTCGGGCAAAGACATACGCTGCCGCCTCCACGATCTTGTCGACGTGCTCAGCGGTGTGAGACGTCGACACGAACAGGGCCTCGAACCGGGACGGCGGAAGGTAGACACCGTGCTCGAGCATCCCGGTGAAGAAGTGTGCGTACACATCCGGGTGGGTCTTAAGCGCCCCCTCGTAGTCGGTGACCTCGTCGTCCGAGAAGAAGAACCCGGCCAGGCCGCCGATGGCCGCCGCGACGAGAGGAACGTGCGCCTCGTCCGCAGCATCGACCAACCCCCTGACGAGTGATCGAGCGGTGTTCTGGATCGTGTCGTAGACCGACGGGTCCTTACGTATCAACGTGAGCGCTGTGATCCCTGCCGCCATCGCGATCGGATTGCCCGACAGGGTGCCGGCTTGGTAGACGGGTCCCGCGGGGGCAAGTTGCTCCATCAGCTCGGCCGAACCAGCGACGGCCGCAGCCGGAAGCCCGCCGCCGAGGATCTTGCCCAGCATCACTAGGTCCGCCGCCACTCCGAATCGCTCCTGGGCTCCACCGGCCCCCAAACGGAAACCGGTGATGACCTCATCGAAGATAAGGAGGACTCCTCGTTCATCGGCGATCTGGCGCAGGCCGGCGAGGAATCCGTCGTTGGGAAGAACGAGTCCCATGTTCGCCGCGACGGGCTCGACGATGATCGCCGCGACTTCACCGTCGGCTTCGTCCAGAGCCTGCCCGACCGAGTGAAGGTCGTTGTACGGAACCACGATCGTGTCCCCGGCGGTCCCGGGAGTCACGCCGGGGCTTCCCGGGATCCCGAGCGTTGCAACGCCCGAGCCCGCCTCCACCAAGAGAGCGTCGGAGTGACCGTGGTAGCAACCGGCGAACTTGAGGATCTTGTTGCGGCCTGTGGCGCCCCGGGCCAGCCTGATCGCGGTCATGCCCGCTTCGGTCCCCGACGAGACGAAGCGCACCCGTTCGATATGCGGGACGAGTTCGATGACCGAACGGGCCAACTCGACCTCGAGCTCGCTCGGCGTCCCGAACGAGGTGCCGCGTTCCGCAGCCTCTGCCACGGCGCTGACGATGTCGGGGTGCGAATGACCGAACAACAGGGCACCCCACGATTGGACGAGGTCGATGTAGGTATTGCCGTCGACGTCGGTTAGCTCGGCCCCCCGGGCGCGCTCGACGAAGAACGGGTGAGCACCGACGGCAGCGAAGGAACGCACCGGTGACGACACGCCTCCGGGCATCAGATCGGTTGCTTCTTCGAAGAGTTTCTCGGAACGCTCGTGGTTCAGTTCAGCCACTCCGCCGCTTTCTTCGCGTGGTACGTGATGACGACATCGGCGCCGGCTCGGCGGATCGAGGTCAAGGTCTCGAGGGTGGCACGCCGTTCGTCGATCCAGCCTTTCTCAGCGGCTGCAACGAGCATCGAATACTCGCCACTGACGTTGTAGGCGGCAAGCGGGCAACCGAATCGTTGCTTCACGGCGCGGACCACGTCGAGATAAGCGATCGCCGGTTTCACGATGATCGCATCGGCCCCCTCGTCGATATCAAGCGCGACTTCG
Organism: Actinomycetota bacterium; assembly: GCA_035629935.1. GTDB lineage: Bacteria > Actinomycetota > CADDZG01 > CADDZG01 > WHSQ01 > DASQLQ01. The sequence goes on along the minus strand of DASQLQ010000012.1, from coordinate 1,032 downwards.
CGTAGGGCCTCGTCAACGTTCGGCGGGTCTTGTTGGTACGAACTGCGGTCGCCGAACTGCGGGGCACCCTCGGCGGCCTCACGGAACGGTCCGTAGAAGGACGACGCGTACTTCGCCGCATAGGACAGGATCGGGATGTCCGAGAAACCGGCCGCATCCAAGGCTTGCCGGATGGCGGACACCTGTCCGTCCATCATTCCCGAGGGAGCGATGACATCGGCGCCGGCCAATGCTTGAGCGACGGCGATGCGTTCGTATATCTCCAGGGTCGAGTCGTTGTCGACGGTCTCGCCATTCAGCAAGCCGCAATGCCCGTGATCGGTGTACTCGCACAGACAGAGGTCGGCCACGACAACGAAGTCGTCCCCGAGCTCGTCTTTCAGTAGGCGGAGGCCCTGCTGCGAGATGCCCGTCTCGTTGAACGACTCGGTGCCTTCCGGATCCTTGCGGCCCGGAATCCCGAAAAGGATCACTCCGGCCACCCCGAGCTCGGCTAGCTCGCGTGCCTCTTTGATCAGGGAATCGAGCGTGTGCTGAGAGTGGCCCGGCATCGCCCCGATAGGGACGGGGGCCGGGATGCCCTCCTTGAGGAATAGGGGAGCGATCAGATCGGAGGGCTGCAGAGAGGTTTCGGCGAACGCCCGCCTAAGACCCGGAGTGCGACGGAGCCGGCGGGGCCGGCTGTTCGGGAACGAAACCATGCCCCAATGGTGCCATCGACTGCGCTAGGTGCTTACTTCCTCGTCCCCCTGGTCCTGGCCGCCACCGTTGTTGTCATCTTCACCATCGGCGTCATTGCCGCTTCCGTTGTTGCAGTCCTGGTCCGACTGGTCCTCGCCACCGGTGCCACCCGGCTGGTCGGCGCCGCCGTTCTCATCCCCGTCGGGGTCGGATTTGCCGTCGTCCTTGTTGTTCTTGCACTCGCCGGAGCCGCCGCCGTTCCCACCGCCGCCGTTCCCACCGCCGCCGTTCCCACCGCCGCCGTTCCCACCGCCGCCGTTCCCACCGCCGCCGTTCCCACCGCCGCCGTTC
>DASQLQ010000011.1:0-2761 GCA_035629935.1 Actinomycetota bacterium | reverse complement strand
ACGGGACAATCCGCCGCGTTCTACTCGGCAATTGATCCAACACAGCTTCTAGGTGGTGGCATCATCGAGGCGACGAGTCGGGTGGGCTCGGGGATGGAGGCTAGGACGGCGTGATCAAACGTGTGGGCGTGATCGTCTTGTCGGTGGCTCTTGTGGCGATAGCGGTGCCGTTCGGCCATAGCGCCCCCGTTCCTCCCGAATCCTGTGGACTCACCACGCTCGAAGGCACTCTCGATTACGAACCCCTGAAAGAGGGACAACCGCTGGCGTGCGGACCGGGCCAGAAGATGGTCGTGCGAACGAAGTTCCTGGATCCCAGCCGGAAGCGCTTGAAGGGTCGCAAGTCGCTTACCTCCTTCCTTTCTATCGCCGACGTTCAGCTGGCGGACGAAGAATCGCCGCTTCGTGCGGAGTGGGCCGACAAATGTGAAGACCATCCGGCCACTGCGGCATTCCGGCCGCACGAAACGATGGTTCCGCACCTGTTGAACGCTCATCTGCGGTCGGCGAACGCGATCGCGGAAAGAGGCAGCCCCATCATGAAGTCGGACTACGACTTCGCGATCGGACTCGGCGACCTCGCCGATAACAATCAGTACAACGAGATCCGCTGGATCATCGATCTGTTCGACGGCAACAAGCTCGTCGACCCAGACTCCGGTGACGACGGGTACGTCGGCTTCCAGTCCGACGACTATGTGGGAGCACCGGACGCCGTCATCGGCAGCCCGGTCGACGGGATCTCGCTTCTCGATCTCGCGAACGAGCCGTTCTGGGCGGCCGGGTTGAATCCCGACAACAAGCCACTCCCCTGGTATTCGTTGCCCGGTAATCACGACGTCAAGGTGCAAGGGACGGTTCCCAATGAGGCCGGCTGGCGTGACGTCGCCGACCGGTACGCGCAAGGCAGCGTCAAGTTCACCGACCTCCCACCCGACAAACAGCAAGCGGCCTGCGAGGGGGGCGCCAACGACCCAGCGTTCTGGGCCGGCTTGGCAGCGAACCCCGGTGGTGCCCAGCAGGTTCCAGCGGACGCCGATCGGCATCTGTTGACGAGAGAGGAATGGGCACAGGAGCACTTCAAGACGACCGGGATCCCCGTCGGGCATGGGTACGACACCTCACGCTGCACCGACGAGAATGGCGAACCGCTCGAGCGACTCTGTTACTCCTGGAACCAGGGGCTGTTCCACTTCATCGGCCTGGACACGAACCCACACGAAGGGCTCGAGGATGGCAACGTCGACGACCCTCAGTTCAAGTGGCTAGAGCGGGAGCTGATCGCCAACTCGAAGACCTATTTCAACGCCGATGGCAAGAAAGAGAAGAACCCCAAGGGCAAGAACCGGCTGATCGTGGTGTTCGGGCACCACCCACAACAATCCATGAACAATAGCGAGACCGAGGGTGCTCACCAGGGCCAGGACTTCAAGAAGTTGTTGCTGCGGTTCCCGAACGTGATCGTGTTCTCGAACGGGCACACGCACCAGAACAGGATCTGGGGCCGCCGGGACAAGAAGCACAACACCGGGTACTGGGAGGTAAACACATCGGCCGTTGCCGACGTCCCGACCCAGAGCCGCTCGATCGAGATCGTCAAGAACGGTAACGGAACACTGTCGATCTTCGCGGTCGTCTTCGACGCCGCAGTGTCGCCGAACGCCCGCTTGATCAACTGGAGCGAGGACGATCACACGGACGAGGTCGCACTCGGTGGCGCGAAGACTGCAATCAACGAGGATTGGCTTGCGTCCTTCGGGCGAGAGGTCATGTATTACGACCCGCAGCAGGACCTCACGAAGATCGGAACGCCCAAGGACCGCAACGTCGAATTGCTGTTGCCAGCTCCCCGCTGGTTCCGCTGAGCTTGGAGACTTCTCCCCGGCACCAAGACCTGATCAAGACACAGTTCACACAGGCGGCCGAGGCGTTCGCGGAACGCAGTAGTGGGCGTTTCGACGTGCTGAACGTCGTGGACTTCTCCCGCGTCGAATCCGGGCAAACGGTGATCGAGGTGGGGGCGGGCACCGCGAACTTCATCTCGCTCTTCTCGGAGGTGGCGGGCCTGACCGCCGCTTTCGATCTCACCCCGGCGATGCTGCTGGTCGCCCGCGAGAAGCACCCGGGGGTCGAGCTCGTGGCAGCTGACGGGATGCATCTTCCCGTCCGGTCTGGGTCGGTCGATCTAGGGACGACGGCCCAGGCGTTGCATCACATCTTCCAACCCGTGGAGGTGTTGAAGGAGCTGCGAAGAGTGGTGCGGCCCGGGGGCCGTGTGCTAGTTGTTGACTCGGTGACGACCGAGTCGATCGAGGAGGCCCTCGCCATGAACGAGCTGGATCTGTTGCGCGATCCGAGCCATGCCGCCTTCAGATCACCTTCCACGATGCGGGTTCTGGTGCAGGCGGCCGGGCTCTCGATCGTCGACGAGCACCTATCGGTCGAGCAGCAGCGTTTGTCTGAATGGATGTGGCCGGGGGAGTTCGCCGAGGGCACCATCGAGAAAGTCCGCAGGTTCATCGAGGAGCGCGGCCAAGAGACCGGCATGAAGTTCGTCAAGGACGGTGAAGACTGGGTCTTCGAACGTCGTCGGTTGATGTTGTTGGCGGAGCGTTCGTGAGCAAGGTGACCAAGGCGCAAGCCAAGAAACGAATCGCCGAGCTCCGTGAAGCGATCGATTATCACTCCTATCGGTATCACGTCCTTGACGACCCGGAGATAGCCGACGCGGAGTACGACGCGTTGGTCGGCGAGCTCATGA
>DASQLQ010000010.1:0-4728 GCA_035629935.1 Actinomycetota bacterium | reverse complement strand
TCGAAGAGCACCTCGGCACCAATTCGTTGCAACCGGTGAACTTCGCCTACATGTTCAAACGTCCCTGGGCCAACCGTCTGTATCTGGAGCTATCGCGGCATCGTCTCGCGTGGAACGCGGCCGCTCCGTTATCTCCGCTCGTCGCGCTCTCCGACCGCAGACACGATGGGGCCCACGGAAGCATCGTGCTCGTGCACGCGCTCCGTCATCCTTCGCAAGAACCTTCGGTGAGTCGATAGACGGTCATCTTGGCCCCCGGCCGGTGGAACTCGAAGTAGTAATAGGCGGCAACCAGATCGAACTTGAAGTCGACCGTGTCGGTGGGCGAGTCGTAAGGCGACACCTCGTAGACCACCTCGCCGCGTTCCTCGAGCGATTCGTAGTAATCGATGGCATCCGGCACGCGTTTCGGTTCTGCGCCGGCCCGCCCCGAGGTCGAGTTCTCGGTCACGACCCAGCAGATGCCTTGGTCGATATAGGCGTCGATCAGGGACGGCTCCAGTTGCGCCACGTATTCGTCCTCCGGCACCCATTCCAACTCGCTCTGCGGGACGCCTTTCATCCGGGCGATCACAGGATGGAGACCGAGCATCTTCAGATCCCCCTCGTACTTCCATGCAGGAGCCAAGATCCAACCGTTGCGCGCCGTTGGTTCGACCTGCATCCTGGTTCCCGGCTCAACGTTCTCGGCCAACCAGTCGAGCGTGGCGTTGCGCGTGTCGGACCGGGTCAGCACAAAGGTGGAGTGCACGCTTCTGACGAAGCTCTGCCCCAGCAACGCGAGACCGAACACAACTACCAGAGCCATCCTTGCCTGCGGTCGCTTCCTCGTCGCGAACGAGATCCCCCGATACATCGCGTACGCCGCAACCAGTATCACCATGGGGAAGACAGGCATCAGGTACCGGCCGAAGTATCGAAGCAGGCTGCCGGTGAACAAGATGAACAGGATCGGTCCGGGCAAAAGAAGAGCCGCGGCCGCGCGGTCTTTCCGAACCAGCAACCACGACCCGGCGGCGGCCGCCAGCGACGGGATCCATCCGATCCCCCAGGTCAAGACCCAGAGGTAGTAGCGGATCCCATTCGTCTCCGCCTCCCCCAACTTGCGCGAACCCTCTGACGGTGAGGTCGGCAAACCGCCGAACTGCTCCCAGAACGCCGAGAAGTTCAGCACCGCAAAAGGGTTCCCAACGAAGAAGCCGCCCGCCGATGCGATCAGCGCTATCCCGAGGCCCCTCAGCGCGGGCTTCTTCTCTTTGCCGAACTGAACAACTGCGGCCCCGATCAGCGGCAGCAGCACGATGCCCGCCGTGTACTTCGTCGCCGCAGCAAGACCGACGGCGGCTCCGGCGATCAAGTAGTCGACGGTTCGACCCTTGCGCAGCACACCGGCCGAGCCGAAGAGCGACAACGCGACCGGAACCAGCATCGGAACGTCGTTGACCGCTAGATGCGCCTGATAGACGACCAGAGGAGCAACTGCAGTGATCGCGGCAGCGATGAGGCCCGTTCGGCGACCGAACAGTCGAGCCCCTGCGAGATACATCAGCCACACACCGACACAACCGAGAACCGCAGTCGTTAGGCGGGCGATGAAGAAGATGGTTTCGGGATGCTGGGCGTGGGTCGCCTGCACGTTGGCGCCGCCACCTAGGGTCACCCAGAAGACGGCGTGCAGGAGGTAAGAGAACGCAGGCGGATTGAAGAAGTAACCGGGGTCGTACCCATTCTCGAAGAACCCGACGGCCACCCAAACGTAATGCCAGTACTCGTCGGGGTTGTAGATGACCGGGAGCCCGTGGCGCGAGCCGATCGCCCTAAGAGCGAACGAGACCGCGACGATGAAGCCGAGCAACAGGTGCGCGGGATGGGGACCGCTCCGCGATCTGGGTTTGGGTGCCGCCTCGGTGGTCAGCAGGGCTCTCCCTGGATCATCCGGCAGCGAGAGCGTCGCGTATCCGCCTTCGGGCCGGCCGTTCGACGAGGACGAACGTCAGCGCTGCCGCGCCGAAAAATGCGGCCAGGTAAACCAAGACCAGCAGACTCCGGACAAGGAGTGACGAAGATGCGAATGAATCGGCCGGTAAGAGAACGGCTCCTACCGCCAAGACGAACCAATGTGTCATGTACAACGCGTAGGAGGCGCCGCCCCAGAACATCGCCCGATCTGTGCCGAGCCACGAAGCAGGACGGCCGACCGCCCGGCCGAGCGAGAAGATGAGCAGGGCCATCAGCGGGATGACCGTCGCATACTCGGCGCAGCATGTATCGGGGAGTATCTGGGACGCTGCGATTATCGCGACGGCCGTTGCGCCGGCAATCGCTCCCCATCCCTTCCGTCCGGCCCCCACACCGTTCAGGAACACGATCCCGAGGAAGCACCCCATCGTGAAGGTGACTCCGATCCTTAACAGTGGGGGGAAGAGCGGGGGGGCCGCGACGTACTCGATCGTGAGCCAAGCCGCAGGCACCCCGATCAATATCGTCCCGACCAATGCCTTCACCGAGCCGAAACGGAAGATGGCCCACGCGAGGAACGGGAACAGCAGGTACGCGAACCACTCTGCGCTCAAAGACCACGACGGTTGGTTCCACGAATAGGGATCACCTGCCCACGCCTGGATCAAGAGCAACTGCTCCCAAAAGTCGTACAGCGTGAAGACCCCCCTTTGGCGAACCGCCGGCGGGCCCGCGAGTTGGTCCGCCACGACGAAAAGGGCGAACAGACCCAGGGTGAAGAGATGGACCGGATAGATGCGAGCTAGTCGCAACCCGAGGAACTGCACGTACCGGCGAGGGCTCATCCGGGCGAAGGTTTCCCTGTAGTTGTAGATGAGGATGAAGCCGCTGAGGATGAAGAACAGGTCGACACCCATGTTCCCGTCCCACGAGATCGGCGCGAACGCCCGGGCCGCCGGCCACAGGGTTTCGAGAACCGGTTGGAAGTGAGCGGTCACCACCCAGAAGGCCGCCCAGAACCGAAGACCCGTCAGTGGTCTTATCTCGTCCCGTGAAGAAAGGACGGGGGCGATCTCGGCCGGCGCGGAGCGTTCGATCTCGACCGGATCTTTCGTCGCAACCGGATCCGTTCTCATACCGAGTGACCCTATTCTTCTCGGTAGCGATGCTTTACGTCGGAACGTCCGGGTGGGCCTACAGGGAATGGAAGCCAGACTTCTATCCCGAGGACCTACCCCAGCGAAGCTTCCTCGAGCACTACGCCACGCAACTCGGCGCTTGTGAAGTCAACGCCACGTTCTACCGGTTGCAGAGCGAAACCACCTTCGCCAAATGGGCCGCCGCCGTGCCACCGAGCTTCCGCTTCACGGTCAAGGCACATCGCCGGCTCACCCATGGGAAGACGATCGGGCCCGACGAACTGCAAGCTGCGTTCCTCCACAGATTCATCGCATCCCTCGGCCCGATCAGAGATCGCCTCGGCGCGGTGCTCTTCCAGCTGCCCCCCTATCGGAAGCGCAGCGACGAGGACCTCGCCGCCCTGCTCGATGCGATCCCCCACGACCTTCCCATCGCTTTCGAATTCCGGGATCCCACGTGGGAAGTGAAGGAAGTGGCGGAAGTGATCACCGCCCGAGGCGGCACGTTATGCGTCTCGGACACGGCCGGAGATGCTCCCGCGGAGCTTCCCGGAGGTTCCATCGGCTACGTGAGGCTTCGTCATGACCGCTACACGGATGAGCAGCGAGCTCGCTGGTTCGACCTGTTGGGTAGCGAGGGGGCCGGGCGAGATGTGTTCGCCTTCGCCAAGCACGAGGGGACCCCCACGGACGACCCCTTCGGAGGAGTGGGCCTCGCCACGTGGATGTGGAGAGCCACGGCGAACCTGGAGACATCCCCGGCGGTCATACGCTCCGGTGGTGCGTAAAGCCTCCGAAGCCGTCTGCACTATCCGACGGATGACGCCACGAGACGCCAACTCGATCCTGACGATGCGAGTCGAGAACCGCGATTTCTTCTGGCCGTGGGAACCACAGGGCTCGCACCAGCTCTACACGCTCGATGGCGTGAAGCGCGATCTCGCCCAACGCGAGATCGACTGGGGAGAAGACCGTCGGTATTCCTTCGTTATCGAAGCACCTGATGGTCGTGTTGCGGGCGGGATCATCCTCGCCAACGTCGCTCGGGGAGCGTTCCAGAACGCCAACGTTGGCTACTACGTGGGCGAAGAGTTCAACGGCCGGGGTTTCGCAACCGAGGCACTGAAGCAGGTCGTGCGATTCGCATTCGAGCAGGCCCGCCTCCACCGGGTCGAGGCGGGCATCATGGATCACAACGAACGATCGAAACGCGTCGTGACCAAAGCTGGTTTCCGCCGGGAAGGAACTGCCTTGCACTACCTCCAGATCGAAGGACGGTGGCGCGACCACAATATTTACGCCATCACCCGCGAGGACTGGGAGGCAGCTCGTGGCTCGTAAGACCGAGACATACCGGGAGAAGCGTTCGTTCGACGCGACGCCGGAACCCGAGCCGGCAGTAGACGGCAACGTCGATCCGACGAAGGCAGTCGCCGGCGAGTCGTTCCTCATCCATCAGCATCACGCTCGCCGACTGCACTTCGATCTGCGCCTGGAGATGTTCAACGGAGACGTGCCCGTTCTCGTCTCGTGGGCGATCCCCAACAACCTTCCGCTGCACAAGGACAAGCGCCATCTAGCCGTTCACGTCGAGGACCATCCCTTCGAATACCGCTCCTTCTCGGGAACG
>DASQLQ010000009.1:0-27929 GCA_035629935.1 Actinomycetota bacterium | reverse complement strand
CAGCTGCTCTGCTGCTGGGTTCGCTCGCATCCTGCGACTCCAACGGTGGGGTGGCACAAGTGCCCGCCGAATGCGGTTTGCCTACCCCCGATCGAGATGTCGATATCCAGCTCGTTCCCCCCGAGTTCCTTCTGGCGGATGCAGAAGTAACGAAGGCCCAGAAGACAAAGGAGCGCCTGACGATCGCGTTGAACAATCCTCACTCCGTGGCGGAATCGTTCGTCGAGTACAAGAAGATCATGCGGGACAGCGATTACGCGATCGTGGGGGAGGACAACGAGGGGTTCGAGGCCGAGGTCTACCTGAAGAAGGGAAAGGAGCTGGGGGCGATCCAGATCCGTTCCTCCAGGTGCCCGGACGCAACGGTCGTATTCCTCAACTTCGTGCAAACGTGAATCGGACATTCCTCGATGACTCCCGAAAGTGGGCAAGCCACCGTTATCATCGTGAGCCGGAAACCAGCTACGGGAGGAATGAGCCGACATGACGTACGTCATCGCTGAGCCCTGCATCGGTGTCAAAGACCGGGCGTGCGTCGACGAATGCCCGGTCGACTGCATCTACGAAGGCGAAGACCAGCTGTACATCCACCCCGAGGAGTGCGTCGATTGCGACGCCTGTCTCCCGGCTTGTCCGGTCGATGCGATCTTCCCGGCAGACAACGTGCCGTCCGAGTGGACCGAGTTCACGGCGAAGCAGGCAAAGTGGATCGAGGATCACCCGGATGCTTCGGGTGGCGCCATGGAGAGCCCGTACGCACCGGCCGAGGAACGCGGCAGCGAGTAACCAGCTCACGGCTTCAGAGCTAAGAAAGAACCTGGGCCGGAAGGTCTCTATCCGTTTCCGCTTGCACACTGATCCCGCGCACCCATTCTCCGAAGCGGTCGGGATGATCCAATCCGTCACCTCCGATGCAGAAGGCATCGATTCGGTGACAATCGTGAACCGTCGCGGCGAGGTGTCTTCGGTGCCCGTGAACGACATCGTGGCGGGGAAGTTCTTCCCCGGTTAATGGCGTGCGACCAGGACTTTCGCGCCAGGAAAAACAAGCCGCGCTGCTATAGTGCCGTCCTAAGAGGAGACAACCACCGCGCTTGATTGCAAGGGCAGGCGAGGAAGAATTGGCTCAGGCTCCACCGGCCACTAAGCGCAAGGAGATGGAACGTGTAGTTATCCGCTTCGCGGGTGACTCCGGTGACGGTATGCAACTCACCGGCGAGCGTTTCACGAGCGTGAGTGCGGTGTTCGGCAACGACCTCGCGACGCTTCCCGACTATCCGGCCGAGATCAGGGCCCCCGCCGGGACCCTCGCCGGCGTGTCCGCTTTCCAGATCCATTTCGCCGACTACGACATCCTGACGCCCGGCGACCAGCCCAGCGTGCTGGTTGCGATGAACCCCGCCGCCCTGAAAGCCAACCTTCGGGATCTCATCCCCGGGGGCCTCCTGATCGTGAACACCGATGCCTTCGACGAAAACAACCTGACGAAGGTTGGGTACGCCGCCAACCCGCTTACCGATGGCTCGCTCAGCGATTATCAGCTGCTGGAGATCCCGATGACGTCGATGACGATCGGGGCGGTCAAAGACACCGGCGTGACGAAGAAAGAGGCCGAACGCTCCAAGAACATGCTTGCTCTCGGGGTGCTGTCGTGGATGTACTCCCGGCCGCTCGAGCCGACGATCGCATGGCTCGAGAAGAAGTTCGCCAAGAAACCGGCCCTCGCGCAATCGAACATCGCAGCACTCAAGGCCGGGCACGCGTTCGGCGAGACCGCCGAGCTCTCTGCCTTCGAGGTCAAGCCGGCCACTTTGGCGCCGGGGATGTACCGGCGCATCACGGGGAACCAGGCTCTTGCCTACGGACTGATCGCCGCAAGTGTTCAGGCGAAGCTCCCACTGTTCCTGGCGTCGTATCCCATCACCCCGGCCTCGGACATCCTTCACGAGCTGTCACGCCACAAGAACTTCGGCGTCAGGACGATCCAGGCCGAAGACGAGATCGCTGCTGTCGGCATGGCCCTGGGGGCGTCGTTCTCGGGGCATATAGGAGTCACGACAACCTCTGGTCCGGGGCTCGATCTGAAGGCCGAAACGATCGGCTTGGCCATATCGATGGAGCTACCTCTGCTGATCGTCGACGTTCAGCGGGGTGGGCCGTCTACCGGTCTGCCGACCAAGACCGAACAGTCGGACCTGCTGCAGGCGATGTACGGCCGTCACGGCGAGGCCCCGCTGCCGATCGTGGCCGCCTATTCGCCAACGTCTTGTTTCTGGGCTGCGATCGAGGCAACCCGCATCGCTCTCAAGTACATGACCCCCGTGATCCTTCTGACGGACGGCTATCTGGCGAACTCCGCAGAGCCGTGGAGGATCACGTCGGTCGACAAGTTGCCGGACATCTCCGTGCAGTTCGCATCGCAGCCGAACGTAGGCGAGGACTTCTGGCCTTTCCTCCGAGACGACGAGACCCTGGCCCGGCCGTGGGCGATCCCGGGCACATCCGGCCTCGAGCACCGCATCGGGGGTCTCGAAAAGGCCGACGGGACCGGGAACATCTCCTACGACCCCGACAACCACTTCCTGATGTCGCAGTTGCGTGCGGCCAAGATCAAGGTGATCGAGGAAGACATCGAGCCGCTCGAGTTCGACGCCGACGAGGGTGCGACCACGCTCATCTTGGGGTGGGGCGGGACCTACGGCGCTATCGGAGCTGCCGTGCGAAGGATCCGGGCGCGAGGCAAGAAGATCGCTCGTGCGCACCTCAAGCACCTAAGCCCGTTCCCCAAGAACACGGGCGAGGTTCTGGCGCGGTTCGACAAGATCGTCATCCCCGAGATCAACCTCGGCCAGCTCTCGAGGCTGATCCGGGCAGAGTTCCTGATCGAAGTGCACCAGATCAACAAGATGCGTGGGCTTCCGTTCCGCGCCGGCGACCTCGAAGAACAGGTCCTAAGGATCATGGGAGAGGGATAGATGGCGACTGAGGGAACAGGCCTGAACGCGCAGGACCGAGGGATCACAGAGGCAACAAGTGGGGTTGCAACCCTTACGCGCGAGGACTTCGTATCGGATCAGGAGGTTCGCTGGTGTCCGGGGTGTGGCGACTATGCGGTGCTGGCGGCGGTTCAGTCGCTGATGCCCACACTGGGTATCCCGCGCGAGAAGATCGTGTTCGTCTCGGGGATCGGTTGTTCCAGCCGCTTCCCCTATTACATGAACACGTTCGGTTTCCACGGCATCCACGGGCGTGCGCCCGCGATCGCAACGGGGATTGCAGCCGCTCGGCCCGACCTTCACGTTTGGGTCGCAACCGGTGATGGCGACGCTCTGTCGATCGGTGGCAACCACTTCATCCACGCTCTGCGTCGCAACGTGAACCTGACGATCCTCATGTTCAACAACCAGATCTATGGTCTGACGAAGGGCCAGTACTCACCTACGTCCGAACAGGGGAAGGTGACGAAGTCGACACCGTTCGGCTCGCTGGAGCACCCATTCAATCCGGTGTCGCTCGCGTTGGGGGCCGAAGCCACCTTCGTTGCCCGGTCCATCGACGTCGATCGGAAACACCTCCCCGAGATGCTGCGACGCGCTGCCGCCCATCGCGGATCGTCGTTCATCGAGATCTACCAGAATTGCAACATATTCAACGACGGCGCTTTCCTTGCCCTCACTTCCAAGGAGGGGCGTTCTCATAACCGCATCTATCTCGAGCACGGCAAGCCGATCCGCTTCGGTACGGACGGTCAGAAAGGTGTCGTCATGAGGGCGGACGGCAAGGCCGAGATCGTCGACGTCGCGCAGGTCGGCGAGGACAAGTTGCTGGTGCACGACGAGCATAGAGACGATCCGACACTCGCCTTTGCCTTGTCTCGTCTCGCCGAACTACCCACGGGCCCGACGCCCCTGGGCGTGTTCCGCGATGTACAGCGTCCCGCGTACGGTGAGGGCCTGGAGCACCAATTGCGTACCGCAGCAGATCAGCAGGGGCCCGGCGACCTGTCGCGGCTCCTCAACAGTGGCGACACCTGGGAGGTCGACTGAATGCCCACTAGCGATCCCAACGCCGATTACGAGCCCAAGCCACTCGATCCGGCGTTCGAAGAAAAGGTCGAGCGTCTGGCCCAGAAGTTGCTGAGGGGCGGAGACGGAAACGACAAGGCCGGGTGGGACATCGAGACCGCGAAGAAGTCGGCACGTCGGATGCTCGAAGACTCGGAAGCCCGCACCGCACAGGCGACCGAGCTCGACCCCGACGATGACGATGTGATCCGCAGGTCGTCGAGTGAGACGGCGGCCACCGGCGAGACACACGGCACCCGCTGGGTCTCAGACGGCGAATAAAAGCCGCGAGTCACGAAATAACCCCCCCCTTTTGCACTCCCGTGCTAGGCGAGGCGGGCTACGCGCCAAATAGCCCGGGGCAGGGCGTAAGGAACCGAGGTTCGCTTCGTTAGGCCTGACATGAAGCAATCGCCACGTGTCACACAAGACACGAAATACTCCTCGCGATTGGTGAACCTGTTACTCATGGCGCTTGTCGGAATAGTCGCCCTGATGGTTTTCACCGCCGCACCGTTGTTCCGCATCTGACGGTTCCCACTTGGTTGGGGCGGCGTAGCCTCCATGGATGGCTGCGCCGCCCGGGAACCCGATCAGCGTCATCGACCAGGCTCAGGTACTGGCTGCAGTGTCGCCGAGAGATGCGATCGACAGGGTTCGGGATGGATTCATCCGTTTTGCGCGCGACGAATGGGCGATGCCCCCGAAGGTCTATCTGGAGAGCCCGCCCGGCGGTGACTTCCGAGCGATGCCTGCAAGAGGCGACGGAATCGCATTACTGAAATGGGTGACGTCTTTCCCCGACAACCCGGCGCGGGGACTACCGACGGTTACGGGGATCATCTTGGTTAGCGACTCGGCCACAGGCGAGACGCTGGCCTTGGTCGACGCAAGAGCGGTGACGGCGCTTCGCACCGGCGCTTCGGCTGCGGTGGCCACTTCGGCACTCGCCCGGGGATCGGCCGCGACCGCCGGGTTGGTGGGATGTGGGTTGCATGGCGCCTGGGCGGCACGCTGCTTGAAGGAGGAAGGGTTCACGAGCGGCGTGTGTAGCGATGCGGATCCCGGGAGAGCCCAAGAGCTGGCCGACGAGTTGGGGTGGTCGGCGGGCACGGTTCCCGAAGCGATCGAGTGCGATGTTGTGACGCTCGTGACTCCGGGTAGGACACCAATCGTCACGAGCACCGAGCTTCGTCCCGGTAGCCACATCAACGCACTCGGCGCCGATGGGCCGGGCAAAGCCGAGCTCGAGATCGAAGCGGTCGGCGCTTGCACCGTGTTCTGCGACGAGTGGTCGCAAGCGAGCCACGGCGGTGAGATAACAGGGGCCGTCGAGGCGGGGCTCGTGGATCGAGCGCAGGTGACCGAGCTGGGTGAGGTCCTCACCGGCGCGGCCCCCGGTCGCACCTCGGACACGGAAGTCACGCTGTTCGATTCCACGGGATTGGCGATACAGGACCTGGCGATCGTCCGGGCGCTCCTGGACCGATTCGATGCCGGCGAACTGCGGCCCTCGACGATCTCCCTTTAAGCTGCCGCCATGCCCGAAGGACACGGTGGACTCGCAGCCACTCACGCGCTGAAAGCTCTGGGGGTGGAACACCTCTTCACTCTGTCTGGTGGGCACATCTTTCCGATATTCGACGGCTGCCAGCAGGATGGCATCCGGATCGTGGACGTTCGTCACGAACAGAACGCCGCGTTTGCCGCCGAGGGATGGGCACGCTTGACCCGTTCGCTCGGCGTGACGGCCATCACTGCAGGTCCGGGCGTCACGAACGCGATCAGTCCGTTGGCCCAAGCCAAGTTCAATGCGGCCCCCGTTCTTGCCCTGGCGGGCCGAGCTCCGGCGTTCCGCTGGGGGCAGGGTTCGCTGCAGGAGATCGACCACGTTCCGTTCGTCGATCCCTTGGCCCCGGCCAAGACCGTTACCTCGACGGAAGCCGTCGCTGCCGAAGTGATCGCCGCGGCCAAGGCCGCATTGACACCACCACGCGGGCCCCGTTTCCTGGACTTCCCCCTCGACGTTCTCTTCAACAACGCCGAGTTCGAAGTCCCCGAGTTGACGATCGAGCGCGAGTCGATCGATCAGAACGCGATCGACGAGATCGTGCGTCTCGTTGGGGGGGCCGAGCGCCCGGCGGTCATCGCGGGATCGAACGTGTGGCTCGATAGCGCCGAGATCGCTCTGGTGCAACTCGCCGAAGCTGCCGAGTTGCCTGTATTCACCAATGGGCAGGGACGGGGCTGCATCCCTGCGGATCACAGACTCGCGTTTTCTCGAGCTCGGTCGGCGGCTTTCAAGGAAGCCGATCTGGTGATCGTGGTGGGAACGCCGATGGACTTCCGCTTGGGGTTCGGGCAGTTCGGCAACGCGAAGGTCATTCACATCGAAGCGGCCGAGGATCTGCTTGCGGGTCATGTCGACCTTGCGGCCAAGGCCTCCGGGCCGATCTCCGAGATCCTCAGCGCGGTAGCGGAAGGCGTCGAGCGAGCCGCCGATACCAAGGCCTGGGTCGAATCATTGCGCAAGGTCGAGGACGAGAAGCGAGACGCAGCTCAGGCCGAGCTTCACTCCGATGCGAACCCGATCCACCCGATGCGCATCTATGGCGAGCTCGTCCCTCTGTTGGATCGCAACGCGATCGTCATCGGCGACGGTGGAGACTTCGTCTCTTACGCCGGTCGAGAGGTTCCTTCCTATGAAGGTGGTTGCTGGCTTGATCCCGGTCCGTTCGGCTGCCTGGGGATCGGCCCCGGTTACGCGATGGCGGCCCGGCTCAAGTACCCAGATCGTCAGATCGCCCTTCTCTACGGTGACGGTGCGATCGGGTTCTCGGGAACCGAGCTCGAAAGCATGGTGCGACACAACCTTCCGGTGGTGTGCATCATCGGCAACAACGGGATCTGGGGGCTCGAGAAGCACCCGATGCAGGCTCTCTACGGGTACGACGTGGCGGCGGAGCTGCGCCCGGGAATCCGTTACGACCAGATGATGGAGTCGTTCGGCGGCAAGGGCGAGATGGTCACGGACCCGGATGAGATCTCTCCGGCGATCAAGCGGGCGTTCGACTCCGGCGAGCCGTACGTGGTGAACATCCTTACGGACCCCGCCATCGCGTATCCGCGCTCCGCCAACCTTGCCTGAGGCGACCCTCCTCTCTTTCCCTCTGAAGGGACCGGCAGGCGAGCCGATCGATCTGCGCAGGTCTTTCTTCTCGCATGGATTGACAGAGTTACCTCCGATGAACGTGGCCGAAGACGGCGGTTCCCTCCGCATCACGCTGCCTTTGTCTAAGGGCAAACCGCGCACCGTGACGATCGCTCAACACCGCTCGAGGGCACGCGTGGTGATCGAAGGACCACGAGCAGGACCTGCGATCCAACAGGCGGTCACGGCACAGGTGCGCCATGTGCTGCGATTGGACGAGGACCTCTCCGGTTTCTATGCGCAACTGGGCGACGATCCCGACCTCGCCTGGGCCGCCCGTGGGGCGGGCCGGATGGTGCGTGCGCCGACTGTCTTCGAGGAAGTCGTGAAGACCATCTGCACGACGAACTGCTCTTGGGGTGCCACGAAGAAGATGGTGGCGAACCTGGTGTCCGAGTTGGGAGAGCCCGCCGCGGGGGCCCCGCCGAACGGCCCCGAGGGGCGAGCCTTCCCCACCCCGGATGCCATGGCGGCGGCGTCGGAGCGCTTCTACAAAGAGGTCATGAGGGCGGGTTACCGCGGCCCCTATTTCCGAGCTTTGGCTCGGTCGGTGGTTAGCGGTGAGGTCGACCTGGAAGCCTTTGCGACGAGCGGCCTCTCGGACGAGGAGGTCGGCGTTCAGCTGCAAACGTTGCCCGGGGTCGGCCCCTATGCGGCGGCCCACATCATGATGATGATCGGCCGCTATTCGCTTCTGATCCTGGACTCCTGGACCCGCCCGAAATATGCCCGATTGGTCGGGAAGAAGAGTGTTAAAGACCCGACGATCGTGCGCCGATTCAAGCCCTACGGTTCGTGGGCGGGATTAGCCTTCTGGTTGTTCCTCACTCGTGATTGGCTGGAGGACGGCACCTAGCGGGAGGATCCGCGCATGAACATCGGCAAAGCAGCATCTGCAGTCCTCTTGGTCGCGATGATGATCACGCCTTACGCGGCCAATTCACATCCCATCGCTGAAGCACCAGACTGCCCCGTGTTCCCTGCGGACAATCACTGGAACCTGCGCGTCGATGATCTTCCGGTCCACGACAACTCCGACGCGATCATCCGGAACATCGGGTTGGACACGGGGCTCCATCCCGACTTCGGCGCAGGCAGGTGGGAAGGTGCACGCATCGGGATTCCCTACGTCAGTGTGCCCGGCGGTCAGAAGAAAGTGCCTATCAGCTTTTATTACGGCGACGAGTCGGACAAAGGTCCGTATCCGATCCCGAAGGACGTTCCGATCGAGGGAGGCAAAGACTCGGACGGCGACCGTCACGTGATCGTGATCGATAAGCAACGTTGCAAGCTCTATGAGGTATTCGACGCCCACAAGAAAGACGGTGGGGCGCGGTGGCGTGGTGGGTCGGGCGCGATCTGGGATCTCAGATCGAACAAGATGCGGCCGGATGGATGGACGTCCGCGGATGCAGCCGGCTTACCGATCTTCGCCGGTCTCGCTCGTTACCACGATGTCAAACACGGGGAGATCACACACGCGTTGCGCTTCACGGTGTCGGAGTCGAGGGACGCCTACATCTATCCGGCAAGCCACTCCGCGTCCGACAAGTCCAGCAAAGACCTGCCCGCGATGGGGCAACGCGTCCGGTTGAAGCAGTCGTTCGACATCTCCGGTTTCCCCGAGCAGGTTCAGGTCGTCCTACGAGGGCTCAAGGTCTACGGAATGATCGTTGCCGACAACGGCTCCGATTGGTACATCTCGGGGGCTCCGAACAAGAACTGGAACGACGACGCGTTGCACGAGTTGGGTGAGGTCGTAGGTCGTAACTTCGAGGTAGTGGACACGAGCAAACTGCCCAAGCCCTAGAGGATCAGAAGAAGCGCAGGTCCGAAGCGTTCTCGTGTTCGTCGACGGTGCGCGCACATGTTGGGCAATACCAGCGCGGTTCGACCGGGGTCCCGCACAGGTCGTGACGCGGCGGATCGACACTGTCGGATCCGCGTGCGCCCCAGTGCTCGAGTAATCGCAGGGCCCCCGCTAGGTCTCGGCCGGCGCCGGTCAGTTCGTAGCGGAACCGCAGCGGACGGTGCGAGTACGGGTGGGCGACGACTACGCCTTCTCGCTCGAGATGCTTCAAACGTTGGGACAGGACGTTCGGGGCGATCCCGGGAAGCTCGGCCGTCAACTCGTTGAATCGGTGGGCACCCCCCAACAGAGCATCGATCAACAGCAGGCTCCACCGGTCCCCTATCCGGGCCACCGCAGCCTCGAGCGGCGTGGCTTCGTTTTCTTTTGCCACCTGCGGAGCGCGCTCTCGGACGCCTGGGTTACTATTCATTTGCAAGTAACAAGTTACCAGGTCAGAGGAGGTTTTGTATGGCAACTCTCGAGGATGTCAGGGACCGTTTGGTAGATCTCAGCGAGCGGGCGGGGGCGGCAGTGGTCGGGATCGGGCACCGCTGGGCCGTGGGTTCCGGGGTCGTAGTGGGGCCGGATCGGGTTCTGACGAACGCCCACAACCTCCGCCGGGACGAAGTGACCGTCACCTTCGCCGACGGCCGCACCGCCACCGGAAAGCCTGCCGGCGTGGACGTGGACGGCGACGTGGCTGTGCTCGAAGTGGATACCGGAGACATCGAGCCTCTCCCCTGGAATGGCGAGCCCATGGGGATCGGCACGCCCGTGTTCGCTCTGGCCAACCCAGGAGGTCGAGGATTGCGCGTGACATTCGGGTTCGTCTCCGGCACCGAGCGATCGTTCCGGGGGCCGCGCGGTCGAAGGATCTCGGGGAGCCTCGAACACACCGCGCCTCTGCTGCCCGGTTCCTCGGGGGGGCCGGTGGTCGATTCGGAAGGTGCTCTCCTGGGCCTCAATACGAACCGATTGGGCGAAGGGTTCTATCTGGCGATCCCGGCAGACGCGTCGTTGAGAGAGCGCGTCGACAAGCTCGCCGGTGGGGATTCACCGCGACGCGCCCGACTGGGGATCGCGGTCGCTCCGTCACAGGTAGCGAATCGTTTGAGACGTGCAGTAGGTCTGCCGGAGGCCGACGGTTTGCTGATCCGCGAGGTTGCAGGGGATTCACCAGCCGCGAACGCGGGGTTGAAGGAGGGCGATCTGATCGTGGGTGCGGGAGGCCGGGATGTTTCACACGCGGACGATCTCTACGCCCAGATCGACTCGGCGAGGGACGTTTTGGAGGTCAAAATCCTGAGAGGCGCCGAGGAGCGTATCCTTGAGCTCCGAATCGACTGAAAACCCAACTAAAAGGGGGCGCCGTGAAGCCTGGCCGTGTGATCGAGGAAACGCTATTGAGTTGGCCGGGGGTCACCGCTCATGAGCACAAGTTCGGTGGGGACGAGTACCGCCTTGGGAAGGTCGAGCTCGGCCACGTGCACGGGGACCTGATGGCCGACCTCCCGTTCCCCAAGGAGGTCCGCGACGACCTCGTCAAGGCGGGCCGTGTCCAGCCTCATCACGTGATGCCCGACTCGGGATGGGTCACGCGGCGCATCCGGCAGCCTGAGGACGCCGACAAGGTCATCGCTCTTTTCCGCATGAACTACGAGCGTTTGACGGAGAGCGGCTAGACATAGAGCGATAGGTTCGCTCTCCTTATGGAGGAATTCCTTCAGAAGGCGCTGGACGCAGCTGTTGCGGGGGGCGCCGACTATGCGGACGTGCGCGGTGTGCTCGGTGCGACCGAGTCCCTTTCCGTAAACGGCCCATCGGTGGAATCACTGGAACGCTCCACCTCGGAGGGATTCGGGGTGCGTGTCCTTGTCGACGGTGCGTGGGGATACGCGGCTTCCTCTCACCTGAATGACCGGGAGGCAACCCGGATCGCACAACAAGCCGTTGAGGTTGGCCGAGCGAGTGCGACGCGTATCGACCAACCCGTCGAGCTCGTTCCCGAACCCGTTCACACCGACAAGTGGCAGACGAAGATCGAACGCGATCCGATCACCGTTCCCTTGGAAGAGAAGGTTGAACTCCTGGCCTCTGCAACGGCCCAGATGCAGAACGTCTCGGGCGTGCGCGTAGCGCGCGGGACCATGGACCTCCTCCGTTACACGCAGCTGTTCCTGTCGTCGGAGGGCTCATCCATCGAGCAGACCATCTGGCACACGGGAGCGGGGATCGAGGCGACCGCGGTGTCCGACGGCGAGGTGCAGTTGCGGTCGTATCCGGGATCCTTCAGGGGCCACTTCGCTGCTTCCGGCTACGAGCTGATCGAAGAGATGGACCTTCCCGGCAACGCCGAGCGAACGGCGGAAGAAGCCGTCGCTCTGCTGACCGCCGAGGAGTGCCCCACCACGGAGACGACGCTCGTCATAGACGGTCACCAGGTGATGCTGCAGGTCCACGAGTCCGTCGGTCACCCCACCGAGCTCGATCGAGTACTGGGGATGGAGGCTGCTTTTGCCGGAACCTCCTTCGTCGGTCTCGACGACCGCGATCAGCTTCGATACGGATCGGACAAGGTGAACATCACCGCGGATGCCACGATCCCCGGCGGCTTGGGCTCGTTCGGCTACGACGACGAGGGCGTCGAAGCCCAGAAGGTCTTTCTGATCGAGAATGGGATCCTCGTGGGATTCCAGTCCTCGCGGGAGACAGCGGCAGCTGCGGGCGCCGACCGATCGAACGGGACGATGCGCGCGGAGGGGTGGGAGAACTTTCCTTTGATCCGCATGACGAACATCAATCTGCTCCCCGGTGAAGGATCGCTCGACGACCTCATCGCCGATGTCGATGACGGGATCTTCATGACCACGAACAAGTCGTGGTCCATTGATGACAAACGGAAGAACTTCCAGTTCGGCTGCGAGGTCGGGTATCGGATCAAGAACGGTCGGTTGACGACCATGCTGAAGAACCCTCGCTACACGGGCATCACCCCGGTGTTCTGGGGTTCGTGTGACGCGGTGGCCGGTCCTGACGAGTGGAAGGTCTGGGGGACCCCCAACTGCGGCAAGGGTCAGCCGGGCCAGACGATGAGAGTTGGTCATGGGACCTCACCCGCTCGGTTCCGGAACGTAAGCATCGGCGTGGATCAGTGAACGTCCCCATATCTGAGACCGCGGCGCGAGAGGCAGCCGGCTACGTTCTGGATCTTCCCGGAGCAGACGGCGTAGAGGTGGTAGTCGCCGGATCCACGATCGGTATGACTCGCTACGCGCTGTCCCAGATCATCCAGAACACGGTCAAGAACGAGGTGCGTGCTTACGTCCGCGTCGCCGTCGGCGATCGAGCAGCCGCCGCAAGCACCAATCAGCTCGATCGGGAGCACATGGTGGCCGCAGCCAACAGCGCGTTAGAGGCTGCCGGGTCATCGCCTCCCGACGACGACTTCCCGGGACTGCCCGACCCGGCGAATGTCGGCCGCGCCCAGGGAGTCTTTCGCTGGGACGATGCCACGGCTTCCAGATCGGCGGCTGCTCGCGCGGAAGCGATCGGTCGTCTGCTGGACATCACCGGGGACGACAACGTGGCGGGCATCTACGAGACCAGCGCTCATTCATATTCCGTTCTCTCATCGACCGGGATCGACTGTCACGACGCGTTCACTCGGTGTGTGACGACATGTCTCGTGGACAACGGCGAGGCGACCGGATGGGCGGAAGGTTCGTCGCACGATGTTGAGCTCGTCGACGTCGAAGCCATCGCACAGCGATCCGCTCACAAGGCCAACTCCGGGCGGGGTGCAGTTGACGCAGAGCCGGGAACCTACGAGGTGGTCCTCGAACCGTCCGCAAGTGCGATGCTCCTCGACTTCTTGTCCTACACAGGGATGGGGGCCAAGTCGGTCATCGAAGGCGAGAGCTTCCTCTCCACGCGCACCGGGATGAAGGTGGCTGCTGAAGGGGTCACGGTTGCCGACGATGTGTACGACGAGCTGTCGGTTGGTCTTGGATTCGATCTCGAGGGCGTCCCCAAGAAGCGCGTTGCTGTTATCGACGATGGAAAGGCCACCGGCCCCGTAACAGACCTGCGTACGGCGCGGAAGCTGGGGGTCGAATTGACGGGACACGGGTCGGGCTCGGCCGAGTTCGGTCCCTACGCGGCGAATGTCACTCTCGCCGCCGGTGACAAGTCTCTTGACGAGCTCATCGGAGATGTCGATGAGGGATTCCTCGTGACCCGCTTTCACTACGTGAACGTGCTCGACCGGCCGACCGCATACCTAACGGGCATGACGCGGGACGGCATCTTCCGCATCTGCGGCGGCGCGGTAGCGGAACCGGTCCACAACTTCAGGTTCGCCCAGAGCGCGCTGGATGCTCTGGCCGCGGTGGAGGGGATCGGCCGAGATCGGGTGGCTTTCGCCCCCGACTACGGCTCGTTCGGATCGACTGTGGCACCCCCTTTGCGGATCGGGGAGTTCAAATTCGCTTCTCGAACCTCACATTGAGGCGGGGATCAACCCCGTGCATCAGCTCCTCCACGTAGGGATCCTTCTGTCGACCCTGTTGGGAGCCGCGGGGCTGGTGGTCCTGCTGGCCTGGCCCCTGTTGTCGGATACCCGATTGCCGGACGGTGCCCGCTGGGCGATGCTGGGGATGGTGGGGGCCGCTGCGGTGTTGTTCCTGCTGGAATGGAGGGTGGTCCACTAGCGTTCTCTTTAGGGCCACCCGTTCCTATAATGGGATCTGCCCACAGACGGGCTACAAGGAGGAAACGATTGTGTCGATGACCGAGTCCAAGACCGACAGCCAGACCTTCGGTATCACCCCTTCGGCGGCCTCCAAGGTCACGGAGCTCCTCGAGCGCGAGATCTCGGCAAACCCCGCCGAGCACGAGGGTAAGGAATACGCCCTGCGTGTGGCGGTCCAGCCGGGCGGATGCGCGGGCTTGCGATATGCCCTTTACTTCGACGACCGCAAGATGGACGACGACGTGGTCGAAAGCGTTAGTGGCGTCGAGATCCGTTGCGACAAGATGAGTGCTCCGTACCTCAGGGGGGCCAAGATCGACTATCTCGACACCCTCGAGCAGTCCGGGTTCACGATCGACAACCCGAACGCCAAAGGCACCTGTGCCTGCGGCGACTCCGCTCAGTTCTAAGTAACAAGCTCAAACTAAAAGGCGCCCTCCAGGGGCGCCTTTTTCTTTTAGGATGGCGTCGCTCATACAGAGCGGATGAGGGACCGGCCCGTTGAATCCGCCGCAACCACCGGCTTGCCGGCAGGTGCGAATCCCGGACGGATGAGCTGCGTCCCTCGCACCTCTTCCCATCCGGGGAGAGGTTTTTTTGATCATTGAAGGGAGCCTGGATGGCGATCGAGACCACGGTGGTTGGTTCGTACCCGAAGCCACCTACCGAGGGTGAGCAATTCACCTTACGTAAAACGTTGCATGCGCTCAGCCGAGGTGACGCGTCCGAGTCGGATCTTCGAGCGGCACACGAGGCCCTTGCCCGCGAGGTGATCGAGGAGCAGGAAGCCGCAGGGATCGGCATCGTCACCGACGGCCATGTGAGGTGGGACGACATCCTCACGCCATTTGCACGCCATATGGCCGGTTTCGAGATCGGCGGTCTCCTCCGCTGGTTCGACAACAACGTGTATTACCGGAGACCCATCTGCATCGGCCCCATCGAATGGCGTGGTCCGGCATCTGTTGACGCATTCAAGTTTGCCAAGTCCATTGCGAAGTCCCGGGTGAAAGCGGTCATCCCCGGCCCCGTCACATTTGCCCGTCTGGCCGTCGACGAGCACTACTCCGATCATCAGGAATTCGTTCTCGCCATTTCCCGGGTGTTAGCGCAGGAAGCGTTCGAGCTCGAAGCCGCGGGGGCCGAGTTCATCCAGATCGACGAACCGGCGCTACTCGAAGCTCCCGAGGACCTCGACCTCGCCCGTGAGGCGATCTATGTCATCACTTCGGAGCTGAAGACTGCCGAGACGACTTTGGCGACATACTTCGGTGACGCGAAGCGACTGGGTCCCGAGTTGTTCGAGTTCCCCGTAGCGGGGTTCGCGTTCGATCTCATATCGGGTCCCGAGAACATGCAAGTGATCAAGGAACTGCCTCCCGAGAAGCGTTTGCAGGCCGGAATCGTCGATGCTCGCAACACGCGCTTGGAGGCAACGGACGACCTGGTCCGGGAGATCGAGGAGCTTGCATCGATAGTCGGCGCCAAAAGCTTGCGCGTAAGTCCTTCGGCAGGTCTCGAATTCCTGCCGCGTGAGAAAGCCAGGGCGAAACTGCAGCGTCTGAGCGAAGCCGCAAGGAGGGTTGGATCATGACCGAGAACCAGCTGCCCGGACCGGGCCTGTGGACCACATCGGTCGGCAGTTTCCCTAAGCCCGACTACATCACCAAGGCGCGGTCCCAGTTCGCCCGGGGCGAGATCGATAGAGAAGCGTTGCGTGAGCTCGAGCGCAAGGCGACGCGTGAATGGGTGGAATTCCAGGACTCGATCGGCACGGACCTCATCGTCGACGGCGAGATGTACCGGGGCGACATGGTGGCGTTCTTCGCCGAGGAGATGCCCGGGCTCGAGATCGGCGGTCTCGTGCGCTCTTACGGGAACCGCTACTACCGCAAGCCGATCGCAACCGGGCCGGTTGGTCGTGACCATCCGATGACCGTGGATTGGTGGGAGTACGCGCAGTCCCTCACAGATAAACCCGTCAAGGGGATGCTTACCGGTCCGTACACGATCTGCGACTGGTCTTTCAACGAGCACTACTCGTCACGCCGCGATTTCGTCCTGGACCTTGCGAAGGTGGTCCGCGATGAGGCGCTCGACCTCGAACGTGCAGGTGCGAGGTTCATCCAGATCGACGAGCCGGCCGCATCCACTCGGATGGACGAGCTCGACCTCGTCATCGAATCGATGAATATCGTCACGGAGCCGCTGCAAGCGCACACGATCACGCACATCTGCTACGGAAAGTTCCACGAGGCTTATCCGAAGATGCTCGACATCCCTGTGGACCAGATAGACCTCGAGTTCGCCAACTCGGAATACTCGTTGCTGGAGGAGTTCTCCGATAACCCGTTCACGAAGTTCATCGGACTGGGCATCTCCGACGTGCATACGCACGACATCGAGCCGGTGGACGCGATGGCGGAGGGGATCAGGAGGTCCCTCAAGCACATCCCGGCCGAGAGGATGTTCGTGGATCCCGACTGTGGGCTCAAGACCCGTACCGTCGAAGAGGCCAAAGAGAAGTTGTCGAACATAAAGAAGGCGGTGGACGTAGTCCGGGCCGAGCTCTAGAACGGGTACGTTTGACCGGTCCACGAGAACTAACAGTCGGGGGAGCTCGGTAACACCGGGCTGAGAGGGTGGCTGGCGAGCCACCGACCCTTCGAACCTGATCGGGTTAGAACCCGCGAAGGGAGGTTCCGGTGAGCTCTTTGCTCGAGAACGCCGAGCTACTTCACGAGTGGGGCATCGACCCCGTTCCGAGCACGCACCGAAGACTTCGTGCTTTCGATGTAGCCATTCTGTGGGGAGACCTTGGGATCGGTCTTCTGGTTCTTGTCTCGGGGGCGTTGCTCGTTCCGGCCCTCGGTCTCGGCCAGGCCTTCGTTGCGATCGTGATCGGTTCCGTCATCGGTTGTGGTCTGTTGGCAGCGGGTGCTGCCGCCGGTGCAACGCACGGCCTTCCCACGATGGTTCTGCTCCGCCCGGTGCTGGGACTGAAGGGGTCCTGGATCCCCAGCATTCTGAACGCGCTCCAGTTGATCGGGTGGACCGCGGTCGAGTTGTGGGCGATGTCCTTCGTGGCGGACCTCGTTTCGAAGCGCGTATTCGGTTTTTCTGCCCGGCCCGTGTGGCTCGTTGGGATGGCGGTCATCTGCATCGGCCTCGCGCTGTGGGGGCCGGTCGAAGTGACCCGCATCTGGATGGAACGATTCGCTGCCTGGGTGGTCGGTGCGATCGCCGTGATCGCAACTCTCCTGCTCATCGTGGACGGTGTGCTCGCGGATGCCTGGTCGGCGCCGGGCACGGGTGGACTCGGGTTCGGCATCGCGATCGATCTGGTCATCGCGATGCCCATATCGTGGCTGCCGCTGGTTGCCGATTACACGCGCTTCGCCGTGTCGCCAAGAGCTGCTGCGCGCGGGACCTTCTTTGGTTATCTGATCGCCAACGTATGGCTGTACACACTCGGCGCACTGTTGGTTCTCGGGCCGGGCGCAACACCATCTCCGGCTGGGATCGCTGCCGGTGTGTTCGCCCTGGGTGGCGGTGCATTGACGGGCGTACTTCTGCTCGTGGCGTTGCTAGTGGGGGAGACCGATGAGGCGTTCGCGGACATCTACTCCGGCGCAGTGTCGTTACAGAACATCCTGCCCGACGTTTCTCAGCGGGCGTTCATCGCCGTGGTCGGCGTGGTCGGGACACTCTTGGCGGGATGGCTCACGATGGAGAGGTACGAATCGTTCCTGTTCCTGATCGGTTCGGTCTTCATCCCGCTGTTCGGCATCTTTCTTGCCGATCATTTCGTGATCAGACGGAACCAGGTGCAGGTGTCGGATCTATATCGAGGAGACGGCCGCTACTGGTACACGGGAGGCATCCGCTTCGCTGCGCTCGTTCCATGGCTTGTGGGCTTCTGCGTTTATCAATGGATCGTCCCGACTGGGCCCGGATGGTGGGTGGATCTGGTCGGCAGCATCGCCGGATCGCCTCTGTCGACCAGGTTCGGATGGCTCGGCGCATCGATCCCTGCGGGGGCCGTGGCATTCGCGCTCGCGCTAGTTCCCGGCCTATCATCTGGACGACCTTCACCCGCAGAGGAAAGGCAGCCATGAAGATCGAAGCAACCTGCGACACATGCCGGAGGCAGTTTTTGCTCTCCCAGATCGGTCTCGACTCCGACACCCCCGGCCGCTGCCCTTTCTGCGGCGCCCGATTCGCCCGTCACTACTCCACGGTCCTCGCCGAAGCGGTCGAAGAGGCGGAAGCCACAGCCGGCCGTTTCATCCGAGCGCTCGGCAAGCTCCAGGCGATGGAGACCGGGTTCGACCTCGACCTAGAGGGGCTGATGGCGGAGATCCAAGCTCAAGTCAAGGCCAACGACACCCACGCCAAGTCCGCCTGAGGACTCGTGTCCGAGGACCAACTGCCGGCCACGATCGTCATTTGTGTCTCGGGTGACTCATTGATCCGGGAGGAGGCGAAGTTCGGGTTCCCATCCGGCGTCGAGACCCATCTCGCTGGGGATGCTCGTGAGGCACTTTCCTCGATGGAGGAGATGACTCCCGCAGTCGTCGTCGTCGATATCCAATCGGGAAGCGCCGGCGGCTTCGCGCTGGCTCGCGAAATGTCCCAGATCCCGAGACTCGCGGGCGTTCCGATCCTCTTTTTGCTCGAGCGGACGCAGGATGAATGGCTTGCCCGCGAAGCCGGAGCAGCCGGATCTGCCGTGAAACCGATCGATACAGAAGAGCTCGTCGAGCTCGTTTTGGGACTGATCCCCGCCGCGGCGTAGCCAAACTGAAGGTGATGGTCTCGACCATCGGCCGGAAAAACTTCGCCGATTTGCCCCTCTGAAGCCCTTTTCCACCCCGGCCCGCGAAAGATTTCTCTTGACGCGGGGGTGAATTACAACAATAGAATTACAACAATGTCATTCGGCGGCCCGTGGTCCAGGGCTGTCGGCCGGCAACGGGGAGCCGAAAGAAAGGCCGGGGGAATGCAGCGAATCACGACGAAGCTATTGCAGCCCGTCGAATGGCAGGCAAATGCCCGCTGTTCCGAGGTCGATCCAGAGATCTTTTTCCCCGAGCGAGGCGGCTCATCTAAGGCGGCGCGCGCCGTGTGTAACAAGTGCGCAGTGCGCGATCAATGCCTCGAGTACGCGCTCAACAACAAAGAACAGTTCGGCATCTGGGGCGGAACTTCCGAGCGCGAGCGTCGCAAACTACGCAAGGATCGCGCTTTGAAGCGCCTGCGCGCAGTTTCCTAACAACGAGTGTTTCCACTTCTTGTTTCCCACGATCGTTCGTCCAAACACCGCGTCGCGCGCCGAACCGGTATCGCGCGCGACTGTTTCGAATAACGCGTTTGCGATTTCAATGCAATCAAATACTTGCAACAAGTTCACAAATAGTGCCTAATTACTTGTGAATGCGCGTTTGTGCGCGCATTTGTCATGCAGAGGCCGGTTGCACAACGTAGGTGTGATCGGGGAGAAAGAGGCGTGATTTCAAGTGGGGATCGCGTCGAAGTTTGGAATGGAGGTGCTGGTATTGGCAGCGAAGAAGACGACACGCCGTAAGAGTGCGGCTCGCAAGCCGGCTCGTCGCAAGAGCACGGCGCGGAAGTCGACGGCGCGCAAGTCCACGGCACGTAAGCCGGCTCGCAGGAAGAGCACAGCTCGTAAGCCGGCTCGCAGGAAGAGCACCGCTCGCAAGAAGAGCACGGCCCGCAAGCCGGCTCGTCGGAAGAGCACTGCTCGCAAGAAGAGCACGGCACGCAAGCCGGCTCGTCGTAAGAAGACGACAGCGCGCAAGCCTGCTCGTCGTAAGAGCACCGCTCGTAAGAAGAGCACGGCCCGCAAGCCTGCTCGTCGTAAGAGCACCGCTCGTAAGAAGAGCACGGCCCGCAAGCCTGCTCGTCGTAAGAGCACCGCTCGCAAGCGCACCGCAAGGCGTTAGCGCTTTAGCGCAGCTTCCAAGGAGCGGCCCGGCTCAACGAGGAGTCGGGCCGCTTTCGCGTCCGGATGTGGCAGGTATCGCTCCGGTACCAGCCCCACCAACTCGGTCGACACGATCTCGACCCCCAGTTCGTTCGCTTCCTTCTCCACTGCACTGAACGCTCGGTCGATCCCGGTTTCGTCGGGATCCACCAGGTTCATCGAGACCTGTGTCTTGTCGCCGAGGGGAAGACCCAAGGCGCGAACACCCGGGAACCCTCCGTTGGATGCACGCACGGCCCTCGCTATCGCTCGGGCCTCCGCGACATCTCCATCCAGGTTCACGTTGAACGCGATCAAGGTGTTGCGTGCCCCGACGCAAACCACCCCGGCCCGCGGGTCGATAGTGGTTCCATGATCGGGGCTGAATCCCTTGGCCGCTCTATCGATAAGCGCCTCGAGGCCCCCTCTTCGTAGGTCTGGTAATTCGAGCCTTTGGGGCCGCCGGGATGCCCGGCCGTAGAGGTAGACGGGTATCCCCGAGGCTTCGTGGATCGCACGCGCTGCCGCCTCGGCCATCTTTACCGCGTCGTCGAGGGAGCCCTCGTGTGGAACGAACGGACAAACGTCAAGAGCTCCGAGTCGCGGGTGAACTCCTCGTTGGAGCGACAGGTCGATCGTGTTGGCGGCATGTACCGCCAGCCGAGCCATCGCGTTCACCAGGCTCGTGTCCCCACTCACTGTGAGCACGCTCCGGTTGTGGGTCGGGTCGGAATGAATGTCCAGGACAGCGGCGCCGGCGTCGCGCACGGTACCCGCGAGCCCCTCTATCAGGGCCTGATCCGTGCCTTCGGAGACGTTGGGAATCGCGAGTACCGCCATGTCGCGTTACCGTAGTGGATGTGTTCAATCCTGGATTCGGCCGAGTAACTAGATGACCGAGTACGGATACACCGTCGAGGTTCCCGAGGGGTACGACGAGGCCGTGATCCGGTCGCGCCTCGCTCTGAGAGCCGAGGGTTTCTCGATCCTCAGCCAGATGCACGTTGGTGGGCTGATCGGACCCGCTACCGCCGGCGAGCGCCAGTACCTGATCATGAGCTACTGGAACACGGCCGTTTTGGAGGAACGTATCGGGTCCGACCTCAATACCGGCGTCCACCTTCCCTGCAACGTGGTCGTTCAGGAGAGTGATTCCGGCGCGATCGTGGCAGCACTCGATCCCGCCGATACCGCCGACCAGGGTGGTGTGTCAGAGGAGATGCTCGACGCCGCTCGCCAAGCCCTCACTCGAATGCTTGCAAAAGTCGAGCGCCCCGAACCGTGAGCCGCCCTTCCGCCGTCTCGACCATCGTGGGCGGCTTCGTCGAGCGTTTGGATGAGGTCGTGGATCGCTGCACGGAAGCGATCTGGGAGACCGTTCCCGCTTACGCCAAGAGCGGCGAGTCTTACCGGGACGAAGTCAGCGAGGCGGTTCGCAGCAATGTGGGAACGCTCGCGCAGGTCCTGAGCGAGGAACGCGAGATCCGACGGGACGAGCTCGAGGGGATCGAGCGCACCGGTGCTCGACGCGCCGAGGGCGGGATCCCCCTCGACGATGTTCTACATGCGTATCGAACCGTGTCTCGTGTTTGTTGGGACGTGTTGGCCGAGGAGTGCAGGGCATTCGATGGTGACGCACTCGATGCGACGATCGAGTTGGCCGAGGCTGTGCTTCGTTACACCGATCAGATCTCTACCAGCGTCGCCGAGGCTTATGCACGCGCGCAGCGGGCGATCGTCAGACACCAAGAGGGCGCACGGCGCGAGTTCCTCGCCGACTTGCTCTACGGATCGGATGCCCCTCCTGAGGACCTCTTACGCCGGGCCCACACGTTCGGTTACGACCTGACTCTCAGCTACATAGCCCTGGTAGGGATCGGGCCGCAGGCCGATCAAGGTCGCGAAACCGCGGTGGCGGGGGCGGCCTCGGTGGCGGGACCGCTGACCACCGATCCGATCGTCCTGGAGCGAGCCGGCCAGACGGTCGCACTCCTGCCGGCGGATCGGTTCGCGGACGTCGGGGTTGTGCCCGAGAAGATGGTGGCCGAGCTGGGTGGCGAATGGTGTTTCGGGGTCGGAGGGCCCGAGCTGGGTCTCGAGGGGATCCGCCGTGCCTACTTGGAAGCCAAGGAAGCTCTCGAGATCGGGCTTGCCCTGGAGCTCGAAGGCCCGATCTTCCGTTTCGACGACCTGTTGCTGTACCACTTCCTGAGGACGAACTCGAATCTGGTGGATCGTTTCGTGACCCAGATGCTCGGCCCCCTCATCGAGTACGACGACCGCCGCAAGGGCGAGCTCGTGAAGACGTTAGAGACGTACTTCCAAGCCGATGCCAGCGTCAAGATGGCCGGCGAGATGCTCTTCGCCCACCCCCACACGGTCACCTACCGCTTGAGGCAGATAGAGAAGCTGACAGGCTGGTCGCTGAGGGACGCCGAGGACAAACTGAGACTTCAGCTGGCCCTGAGGGCCCACCGGCTGGCACACTCCCCGACTTTGCGCGTCCCAGGCGACAAATAGCGTCGCCAGCGACGCGGAAAGCTGCGAAGCGGCTACCAGGCTCCTCCGCCGCCACCGCCCCCGCCGCCACCGCCCCCACCCGAGAACCCGCCTCCACCACCACTGCTGGAAACGGTCGCGTGAGAGACCGCGTGAGAGATGCTCGAGATAGCGAAGATGGAGTGGCCGCCGCCCATGTGGCCGCCCGAGCCGATCCAGTACACGGAGCTCTGCTGCTGGAGCTCGGGCGGTGCGTGTATCTGGGCGGCCGCAAGGACCCGCTCGGCTACCCCCATCGCTATCCCGTAGCAGAGGTACTTCTCCCAGATCGCTATCGAGCCCGGAGCGGCTTGTTGGATGCCGGGGAAGTCGTTGAGGAATCTGCGGAACGCGCCCCACTGCGCAGCGGCCTCGGCGCCCTTCTGGGTGCGTCGCTCCCACCCTTTCCGAGTGATCGTGAACACGGTCAAGACGCCGCAGTTGATCGCGAAGAAAAAGATCCCGTATCCCACCGCGATGTGGAAGAGGGTGATGTCGGCGCCGGATGAGGACATCACTGAGAGAACGACGATGCACAGTACGGACAGCAGTCCGGAGACGATCAAACCGATGATGACCGGCGCCAGACCTTTGCTCTCCCACCACCCTTTCGACTTGATCGCAGACTTGACCTCCTGGCCGAATTCGTTGAACGCCGTCTGGTAGTAGGCGGGATCCTTCTTGATCTCGTCGTCGAACTCGGTCAGCGGAAGACGTTCCTTGCCGATAGCGGCATGCGCGACCGCGTCCTTGACCGTCTTCTCGAAGGTCGTCAAAGGCTCGTCGGACACCTTCACCACCAGCCCCAAGTCGCTGACGTCCTCCTGTCGGATGCCGCCCCAGGTCTTCTTGATCGTGGTCATGGTCATCGCGTCGATGTGCTTCCTCCGGATGAGATCGAACACCGTGGCGGCGAACGCGTCGCCGGATCCCCCCCGGGCTGCGTTGGACGTCAGTGCTGGGATCAGAGCGGGGGGATCATCGGCCGGAGGCTCGCTCACGTAGTCGGGGGGCATCATCACAGTGTGTTCCCGGCCGTGTCTCTTCCACACGATCAAGCAAAAGATGCCGGCAGGGATGAAGCACAACAACAAGCCCAGAGGCACCAGCCAGTAGGCGTTCCGTTTGAGCGATTCGATCTGCTCTTGGGCACGAGCGAAGGCGCGCTCCTCCGCGAGGATGTCGGAGAGACCGTTGCCCTCTTCAACGCGGGCGTGGGCAGTAGACGTCAACAGTGATCGCGGGAAGACGACACGCATCTCGACCCAGCGTTGAGGTCCGATCCCGGTTGCGACGAGGTCGGCTCCGGAGCCGTCAGGCCTCAGCTCGGTGTGTCCCTCTACGGATGCCGGGTGGCCCCAAACGCGCACATCACCCGGAGCTTGATCGGGTATCTCCATCGCTGATTCGAGGTAGCCGAGTCCGACCTCCCACTCGTCTCCCCAGACGCGCAGGTTCACATCCACGACATCGTCGTAGGCAACGGCCAGACCCCGGAGTGTGTAACCGACGGTATACGTCCGTTCCTCGTTCAAAGCTGAGTAGTGCCACACGACTCGCATGTCGTCCTCGTACATCTGAGCACCGAAGGTTCCCGGAGCTCCGTACGACCCCAGCTCGGTTGAAGCACCGGGGGTGTAACGGTCGCCGTCTTCCGACACGAAGATGTCTGCGATCTCTTCCCCTTCTCGCAGGGGTATCTGCCGGTAGGCACCCGAGAAGGGGCCCGAATAGGAGAACGTGATGTGCTCGCGCACCACCACGGCTCCGGTCGGCGTGACCCGTATCTCGACACGCGCCGTTGGCAGCGTGAACGCCTTCTGGGCATGGGCGGCAGGTGCGACGAGAAGCACGATGAGCAGCGCAAATGTTAGGAGCGCGCTACATCGCCTGACTGCTAACCTCATATGACCGCCTGACAAGGAGACCTGTGTTGCCTGAACGCGTACTAATCATCGGATGGGACGGGGCCGATTGGAAGGTCCTTCGCCCGATGCTAGATGCTGGGGAGCTGCCGAATCTCGCCGCCCTGATCGAACGTGGAGCCCACGGCGATTGCCTGTCCTCGGTGCCCTCGCACTCGTGGTGTGCGTGGCCCTCTTTCATGACCGGCCTGAATCCGGCGGGCCACGGCGTTTTCGACATCCTCGAGCACAAGCCCGGGGTGACCAAGAGGCTCCCCGTTACATACAAGTCGATCAAAGCCAGGACGATCTTCGATGACTTCTCCGCTGCCGATAAGACGACATTGGCATTGAACATCCCCCTGACTTTCCCCACCCCGGACATCAAAGG
This sequence comes from Actinomycetota bacterium, assembly GCA_035629935.1. GTDB lineage: Bacteria > Actinomycetota > CADDZG01 > CADDZG01 > WHSQ01 > DASQLQ01. The sequence goes on along the minus strand of DASQLQ010000009.1, from coordinate 3,233 downwards.
CAAGGTCATTGGAGGAGGGGTGCTGCCGGCGGCGCGCTCCTACACCCAGCCGACGGAGTTGCAGCAAGAGCTGGACGAAAAGGCTCCGTTCCCGATCAACGGGATGTCCTGGACAACGTTCCGCGGCCGGCCCGAGGCGTTCCTCGAAGAAGCAGCCGCGATAACCGAGAAGCGTCAGAAGGCGTTCGAGTACCTACTGGACACGACGGATTGGGACTTCGGCGTGCTCGTCTACGTCTCGACCGACCGGATCCAACACTGCTTGATGGAGTACATCTCGCCGGATCACCCTAAGTACGAGGAGCTCAAGGACAGTCCGGTTGCCAAGCAAACCCGTGCCGTCTACCAACAGCTGGACGATGGCCTTGCGAAGCTGCTGGAGCGGACCACGGAGAAGGACCTCGTGATCTTCATGTCGGATCACGGCCACCAGCCGTGCACCCGTTGCTGCACGATGGATCGTGTTCTCGAGCAGATGGGCTACGCGCAGTTCTCGAAGGGATCTTTCGTTACGAACCTGATCCGCTGGGGTCCGGGCCGCCGGATCGCTCGCCGCATCTACGACGTCTTGAAGTTGCACGGGAGGGTTGCACTTCCGGCCACTCCGCTTGACTGGACGAAGTCGCGTGCGTACACGAGTGTTAGCTCCACCGGCGAGGGCGTATCGATCAACCTGAAGGGCCGCGAACCGCAGGGCACGGTCGATCCGAAGGACTACGACAGCCTGCGCAAGGAGCTGTTCGAGAAGCTCAGTGCATTCCGGGATCCGGTTACGGGCAAGGCCCCCATCCGCAAGATCTATTACAAGGAGGAGGTCCTGTCGGGAAAGTTTCTCGATACGGCCCCCGACCTTCTGCTGGTGCCGGCACCGTTCTACTCGCTGACTCACGCGAAGGGCGTCGTCGAGGACGCCGACTGGCTGTCGGGAGATCACCGACTCGAGGGCGTGGTGGTGGCGGTCGGCCCCGAAGTCACACCCGGTCCCATCAAGGAGACCGCCGAGCTGATCGACCTCGGACCGACCTGTTTGGCGGCGCTCGGAGTGCCGTCGGGTATCCCTCGGGACGGCAAGGTCCTGTCCTCCTTGGTCGGCGACATACAACTCCAGGTCTCGGATGCTGGCCTCGCGCAGGACAGCCACGATGCCGATGGCGGACTAACCTCTGACGAGGAAGGCGAGATCGAGGAGCACCTCAGAGGCCTCGGGTACGTCGAGTAAATAGAACTTAGTCGGATAGTCGGTCCGTCGAACGCCGACGGGCTCGGCCGTCGGCGAGGAGGAAAAAGTGCGCGCACGCAGGTCTTGTCTATCGGTTCCCGGTTCCAGTCCGAAGATGCTCGGCAAGGCGCCCGGGCTCCCCGCCGACCAGGTCTTCATGGACCTCGAGGACTCCGTTGCACCTCTAGCCAAGGAAGAGGCTCGGGGCAACGTCATCGAAGCGTTGAACGGCAACGACTGGGGTGAAAAGACCGTCGTTGTTCGTATCAACTCGATCGACACGCAGTGGGCCGCGGACGACCTGACCACGGTCGTCTCGGGGGCCGGCAAGAACATCGACTGCATCATGGTTCCCAAGGTTCAGCACGCCCACGAGGTCATGTTCGTCGACCATATGTTGCGCATGATCGAGATCAAGACAGGCCTCGACAAGAGGATCGGTATCGAGGCTCAGATCGAGACCGCCACCGGCCTCAAGAACGTTCACGAGATCGCGCATGCATCGGACCGGACGGAGACATTGATCCTGGGTCCCGCAGACATGAGTGCGTCGCTCGGTCTTCCGACCGTCACCGCAGGGCTCCCGATGCCGGGGTACCCCGGCGATCACTGGCACTACGTGCTCGAGCGGATCCTCGTCGCCGCTCGCGACGCCGGACTGCAGGTCATCGACGGTCCCTACCTCTTGATCAAGGACCTCGATGGGTTCCGCGAGATGGCGATGCGGGCACGAGCTCTCGGCTATGACGGCAAGTGGGCTCTGCACCCGGGGCAGATCGACGTGCTCAACGAAGTGTTCACTCCGACCCAGGACGAATACGACAAAGCCGAGGCGCTTCTCGAGGCCTACAAGCACGCGACCGACGTCGAACAGCGCGGCGCGGTGATGTTCGGCAACGAGATGATCGATGAGGCATCACGAAAGATGGCCGTGCAGTTCGCCGAGCGGGGCCGAGCAGCAGGTATGTCGCAACAGAAGAAGCTTGGGGACTTCCAGGCGGAGTGGGAAGCGAAGTAGCTCCGATGGCGATCGAAGCGGACCTCACCGCCGCCGCGGCGGCGGTCGATGTTGCGAGAGGCGTGGTCGAGAAAGGCTTTGCCACCCTGGCCGCGAACGGCGACGTCGATAGCGATCAGGTGGTCGCTTACGACCTTGCACACGCAGCCGCTGCGGTCGAGATCGCGAGTGGGTTGATGGATTACGCGGCCAAGGGTGATGTCGAAGCCCGGATCACGTGCGCCTTCACCGCCGACGCGATCCACACGGTGGCGACCGGTTTGTTGGGGCGCGAAGCGGCGTGGGGGGCCGAGCCCGGAGCTTTGGACGATGCATCCGAGTTCATGTCCACCTACCGTTCACCCGCATTCCTGTCTGAGCTCGCCGGGGAGCAGGGGCCGCGTCACCTCGACGAAGAACTAGGGATGGTCGCCGACACGTTCCGTCGCTTCGCTGAGGACAAGATCGTTCCCGTTGCGGAAGAGATCCATCGTAAGAACGAAGACATCCCCGAAGACGTCATCTCCGGGCTTGCGGAGCTGGGTGCGTTCGGGCTCTCCGTCCCGGAGGAGTACGGGGGATTTGCTACCGGCGGCGAGGGCGAGTACCTCGCGATGGTGGCTGCTACAGAGGAGCTGTCGCGCGGCTCGTTGGGCGTCGGCGGAAGTCTGATCACCCGACCCGAGATCCTCACCCGCGCCCTCGTCAAGGGCGGGACCGAAGAGCAGAAGAAGGAATGGCTCCCGCAGGTCGCTAGCGGCGAAGTCATGTGCGCCGTCGCTGCGACCGAGCCCGACTACGGCTCGGACGTTGCCGGCTTCAAAGTGACCGCCACGGTGGACGGCGATGGTTATCGGATCAATGGGGTTAAGACCTGGTGCACGTTCGCCGGGCGCGCCGACCTGCTCATGCTGCTGGCCAGGACCGACCCCGATAAGTCGAAGGCCCACAAGGGACTGTCACTTTTCATCGTCCCGAAAGAGCGCGGCGAAGGGCACGGTTTCGAGCTGACCCAGG
>DASQLQ010000008.1:0-8283 GCA_035629935.1 Actinomycetota bacterium | reverse complement strand
GGTCGGCCGATGCACTACACCTCGGGAACCACGGGTTCACCCAAAGGTGTGTGGGTCAAGCCATACAGCCCCGAACAAGCAGAGGCCGCTTCGACGAAGTTCAGGGAGTTGTGGGGCCTCGTGTCAGAGGATCTTCACCTCGTGTGTTCCCCACTGGCGCATTCCGCTCCTCATCGATTCTCTCTACGAACCCTCGAAGCCGGAGGCACGGTGTTCGTGCAGAAACGATTCGATGCCGAGGAGACGTTGGCGGCCATCGCCCTCTTCGGGATCACCTCCACGTTCATGGTGCCCACGCATCTGGAGAGGATCATGGCGCTCGGTCGAACGACATTGATGCGCTACGACGTCTCGTCCATGCGTTTACTTGCCCACGCCGGAGCACCTATACGGGAGGAAACGAAACGCGAGGTGATCGACCTGTTCCCTTGGAACTCGGTGTGGGAGTTCTACGGATCGACGGAAGGTCAGGCGACGCGTATCTCTAGCGCCGAATGGCTGGATCGACCCGGCAGCGTGGGCCGCGCCCCGCGAGGAACGCAGATCTCGATCCGGGACGAGGAGGGTTCACGCGTGCCTAGAGGAGAGATCGGCGAAGTGTGGGTGGTGGCGCCCGGAGGGGAACGCTTCGAATACTGGGGAGACGCCGACAAAACTGGTGCCGCGTGGCGGGGGGGTGCATTCACCGTGGGCGATCACGGCTATCTGGATGATGACGGCTACTTGTTTCTTACCGGCCGGAAGCACGACATGATCATCACCGGGGGGATCAATGTCTATCCGCAAGAGGTCGAACAGGTTCTGTGCGGTCATCCCGCAGTGGCCGAGGCTCTCGTGTTCGGCGTCGCTCACGAGGAATGGGGCGAAGAGGTGCACGCCTCCGTCGTCCCCGTGTCGAGCATGCCGTTGGAGCCGGATCTGCTTCGTAGGTGGGCTAGAGAACGTCTCGCCGGCTTCAAGTGCCCTCGGGTGATCAGCGTTGTGGAGTCACTGCCTCACACACCGACCGGAAAGCTCAAGCGACCGGGGGCCCGATGAAACAACGCACCCTGCTGGAAGGCATCCCGGGAAAGGAACTCTCCATCCTGCTGGGAGTGATGGTGGCCGCCCTCATCCTCGACACCTACTGTCTTGGGTGCAAGAGCCTCTGGTGGGACGAAGGCTACACACTGGCCGCGACACAACAGGGTTGGTCGGAGATCGCCAATGGTCTCGTCTCTGCGGGGTCCAATCCTCTCTTTCTCATACTGGTGCGCGTATGGGGCGCGTTCGGTCAAGGAGAAGCCTTCATTCGGGCCTTATCGGTTCTGCCCGCCGTCGCCACCGTTCCGGCCATCTACCTTCTCGGCCGCGAACTATTCGGTGCTCAGACAGGGTTATTGGCGGCCGGACTCATATCGATCAACTCGTTCGTCGTGGAATTTGCGCAGGAGGCACGGGGCTACAGCCTGGCTCTTTTCCTGATCACCCTGTCATCGCTCTTGTTGGTCCGAGCAGTGAAGTACCCCACGCGACGCAAATGGATGGGGTATGGAGTTGTCACGATCCTGGCCTTGGCAACGCACATCTTTGCGTTGGGGGTCGTGGTAGCCCAGCTAGTGGCCCTTGCCTGGACCCGACCCCAGACTCTTAAGAAGGATTGGGTTCGAACAGTTCTAGCGACTCTGCTCGTACTCACGCCGATACTCGCCCTTCCCGTCCTTTGGTTCATCTTCGCTCGCACCGGGCTTCGATGGATCCCCACGGCGGGCCGAGCTGACTTAGTCATCGTTCCCTTGACGTTGGCAGGCCAGACACAGGCCTTCAGCCGGTTGATCTTCCTGAGCCCATCGGGAGCTGTGCTGCTGGTAACCAACGCGGTGGCAGCCATACCCCTCTTCTTGCTGAGCCGCGACTTCATGACCAAGGGTCGCTCCCCCGCTCTATGGCCCCATGCCTTGTTGGTTCTTTGGTTCGCCATCCCTGTGGTTGGAAGCTTCGTGGCCTCTTTCATCTTTCCGATGTTTCTGGACCGGTATCTGATCGTGGTCGTGCCCGCGATAGCACTCCTAACCGCCGTCGGTCTGCTCCGTTTGCCACACCGTGTGCTCTCGGGCTTCGCGTTGGCCGTCATATGCGCCATCGCTGTGTTGAGCCTTCGTAACTACTACGAAGACGCGAAGGAGGACTGGAGGGGCGTAGCCGCTCACGTGCAATCACACACCGCCCGAGACGACGGACTGATCCTCTATACGTTCGGCGGTGCGAACACCTTCTCTTATTACGCTCGGCGTGATCCCCGTCCTGACCCTGAGTTCACCTATCCCTACTCCGGCGACACTTTCGATGGGTCGGACATCGACAGGCTGTTCACACTGCTCCGGACCGATGGGATCGAGCACGAACGGATCTGGTTCATCACGAGCCACGCGCCACTCGAGGACAGTACCGAGCGAATGTCCGACGAACACATAGAACTACGTCAGTTGCTCTATTCGAACTTTAGAATCGTCGACCGGGAACTTTTCGTCGGTATCAAACTCGAGTTGCTCCAAAGGAGCTGACGGCGAACCGATGAGTGCCGTCAGATCGACCACGGATAGGGACCTGACGGTCCTCACCCTCGTCGTTGCAGCCGCCGTCTTCCTGGACGCGTACTGCCTGGGATGCAAGAGCTTGTGGCTGGACGAGGGATTCACCCTGGGCAATATGTATCTCGGCGGCTTCGAATTCCTCAAGCACGTGGTGGGCGACCCCGCGATGCCGCTCTATTACGGGCTGCTTCGCGTGTGGGCCGTCTTCGGCACGGGTGAAGCCTTCGTAAGAGCCTTCTCCATCCTCCCCGCGGCAGCCGCGATCCCCATCATCTACGTACTCGGTCGCCGTCTCATGGGTCGTGCGCAGGGCTTGATCGCCGCGCTTCTACTCGCGACCAACTCGTTCGTCGTCTCGTACGCGCAAGAAGCGCGCGGGTACACGTTGGCGATGATGCTGGCGACCCTTTCGACCTTGCTCTTCGTCGGGGCTATCGGTAATCCCAGTAGAAGGGTGTGGGTGCAGTACGTCGTGGTGTCGGCCCTCGCACTCACGGCGCACATGTTCGGCGTCTACGTGATCCTTGCCCACGCCGGGTCCTTGCTACTGCTGGAGCGTCGCGTCCGTCGATCACTTCCGCTGGCCAAGGTTTACGGAGCGATCACTCTGGTCGCGTGCCTCGGAGCCGTCCCACTCGTCTATCTGAAGGTGACCGGGCGCACTTTCGGATGGATCCCGCCCAGCTTCGGCGATCTCTTGACCGCTCCTTCGATCCTCGCCGGGCATCCGTGGGCCCTTACCCCCTACCTCCTGGTCGCAGCGATCCCCATCGTCGTCCTGAGTGGCTCGATCCGACGACGCCCCTCCGACGAGGGATGGAAGCTCCTTCTTTTGACACTGTGGTTCGTGCTCCCCGTAGTGGGGAGCTTCCTCGCGTCACAGGTCGTCCCGATGTTCCTGACTAGGTACCTGATCGTGGCGGTGCCGGCTCTGGCATTGCTAGCTGCCGAGGGTCTGACGAGACTCCCGCGGTGGCTGGGGGCCGTCGCGCTCGCCACGATCCTCGTGTTCTCTGTGGTGGGCCTGCGCGACTGGTACACACTGCCGAAGGATGACTGGCGGAGCGTGACCGACTATCTGGCGGACAAGGCCGATCCGGATGACCCTTTGTTCTTCGTACGGCCATCGCATCCGGAGGCCTACACGTATTACGCCCGGCGCTATCCGGAAACGCCTAGGCCCGAGATCGTGTCCTCCGACTCCGCAGCGCTGGTCCCGTCGATCACGAGTGAGCTGGACGGAGCGGGTCGATTCTGGGTGGTCGGGCAGAACTCGAAACCCCAGACACCATTCAGGCAAGTCGAGCCGATGCTCGAGATGCTCGACGCCCACTTCCACCCATTAGAACGGGTGGAGTTCCCCGGGATTACTCTCGTGCTGTACTCGAGAACCGACTAGCCGGAGCGGACGGAGTCGAGCTCCTCGCACTTGGTTCGGATGGCCTCGGCGGCTTCCTTGAGCTTCTGGGTCTCGTCTTCGTTGAGCTCGAGCTCGACGATCTCGGTGACCCCACCTTTGCCGAGCTTTGCCGGCACGCCCAGGTACACGTCTGAGATCCCATATTCGCCTTGTGTCCACGCGCAAACCGGCATTACCTCATCCGTGTCCCCCAGGATCGCGTTCGTCATCGCCGCCGACGAAGCGCCGGGTGCATAGAAAGCGCTCCCCTTCTTCAGGTAGCCGACGATCTCGGCCCCCGCATCTCGCGTGCGTTGGAACAGATCCTCGAGTGTCTTCTCGTCGGCCAGCTCCGGCAAGGGCTTGCCCTGCACCGTGGCATGACGAGGCAACGCAACCATCTGATCGCCGTGGGACCCCAGTGTGATCGCCTCGACCTCCTGGGGCGAGACGTTGAGCTTCTCGGCGATGAAGAAACGCAGCCGAGCCGAATCGAGGACACCGGCCATCCCCATCACTCGCTCCTTGGGGAAGTTCGATACACGCGAGGCCAGGTACGTCATCTCGTCGAGCGGGTTCGACACGATGATCAATACCGCATCTGGGGAGTTGGCCACGATGTTCTCGGTTACCTCGGTCACGATCTTGGCGTTCGTGTCGAGCAGGTCCATGCGCGACATGCCCGGTTTGCGAGGCAGCCCCGCCGTGATCACGACGACATCGGAGCCCGCCGTGTCCTTGTAGTCATTGGTGCCCTGTATGAGGGTGTCAAAGCCCACGACGGGGGCCGAGTGGTTGATGTCGAGCGCGAGGCCCTGCGGGAGTCCCTCGACGATGTCGATCATCCACACCTCGTCGGCGAGGTTCTTCTCCGCAACGCGGCGCGCCGCGTTTGATCCGACGTTGCCTGCACCTACAACGGTGACCTTGCTCATGCCGATCCCAGCTTCTCGATGACACCATCGGCGACCTCGGACGTGCCGACCGCCGACGGGTCGTCGCGGTTCTCCTTCATGTCGTAGGTCACGTACTTGCCCTCGGCGATCACGTCTGCGATCGCCTTTTCGAGTCGATCGGCGGCATCGGTTTCGTCCAGGTGCCTGAGCATCAGGACGCCGGACAACATCATGGCCATCGGGTTGACTTTGTTCTGGCCGGCGTACTTAGGGGCCGAACCGTGTGTCGGCTCGAACACCGCGGCCTCGTCACCGATATTGCCTCCCGGCGCCACCCCGAGACCACCGACGAGGCCGGCTCCGAGGTCGGACACGATGTCTCCGTAGAGGTTAGGAAGTACCAACACGTCGTAGAGCTCGGGCTTCTGCACGAGCTGCATGCACATGTTGTCGACGATGCGGTCCTCGAACTCGACACCTGAATCGCCGTACTCCTGCTCTGCGACTTCCTGTGCCGTCCTCAGGAACAGCCCGTCCGAGAACTTCATGATGTTCGCCTTGTGCACGGCCGTTACCTTCTTGCGTCCGTTCTTGATCGCGTAGTCGAACGCTCCTCGCACGATTCGTTTCGTACCGGTGACCGAGATCGGCTTGATCGAGATCCCGGAGTCGTCACGGATGCGACGGGCCCCCAGGTCTGCGAGGAAGTCGATCAGCTTGCGGGCCTCGGGCGAGCCCTGCTCGAACTCGATGCCTGCATAGAGATCCTCGTGATTCTCACGAACAATGACCAAGTCGATGTCCTCGTAGCGGGACCGCACACCGGCATACGACTTGCACGGACGGAGACACATGTAGAGGTCGAGCTCCTTACGCAGCGCCACATTGACGCTCCGGAACCCGGTCCCGACGGGGGTGGTGATGGGCCCCTTGATAGCGACCTTGTTCTCTTTTATGGAGTCGAGAACGTTGTCGGGGAGAGGAGTGCCGTACTCCTCCATCACGTCGACCCCGGCATGCTGGATGTCCCAATCGAACTTGACCCCGGTGGCCTCCAGCGCTCGGCGAGTGGCGTCGGCGATCTCGGGTCCGGTCCCATCTCCAGGGATCAGGGTGACGCGATGAGTGGTCTGTGACATGGCGAAGAAGCTCCCATTGTTAGGCGATTGTCCAGGTAGTGCCCCGAAACCTACCTGATAGCCTTGGCCTCATGGCAGCTCCGGGTAAGGGCTTAGAGGGAGTCGTCGCGGCCGAGACCGCGATCTCCGACATCGATGGCCAGAAAGGCATCCTGTCTTACGTCGGCTTCGACATCCACGACCTCGCCGACAACGCCACCTTCGAGGAGGTCATCTATCTCCTCCACCACCTCGAGCTCCCGAACGAGCAGCAACTGATCGACATCAAAGACCAGATCGCCGGAGAACGGGAGCCGAACGAGCTGGCCCGGAAGCTGATGCCGAACCTTTCCGAGAACTGCGCCCCCATGTCGATGCTGCGCACTGCCGTGTCGGCATCCTCGGCCCTCGATCCGGATGGCTGGGACACCTCTGAGGAAGCCAACTATCGCAAGGCGATCCGGCTCTGTGCCGTGCTTCCGACGATGGTCGCCCAGTACGACCGGATGCGTAAGAACGAGCAGGTGATCCCTCCGGACCGCAGCCTCTCGCAAGCAGCAAACTTCCTCTTCATGCTCAACGGTGACAAGGCCGACGACGAAAGTGCCCGGATCTTCGACATCTGTCTGACCCTCCATGCCGACCACACGATGAATGCCTCGACCTTCGCAGCGCGGGTGTGCGCGGCGACCCTCTCGGATATCCACTCCGCGATCACGGCTGCCATCGCGGCTCTCAAAGGCCCGCTGCACGGTGGTGCCAACGAGCAAGTGATGAAGATGATCAAGGAGATCAACGAGCTGGGGGGCAAGGAGAAGGCCTACGACTACACCGTCCAGAAGCTCAGGAACAAGGAAAAGGTGATGGGCTTCGGACACCGGGTCTACAAGACCGAAGACCCCCGGGCCACCCACCTTCGAAAGATGGCCAAAGAGCTGGCCGGGAAAACGGGTGATCCCTCGAACTTCGATATCTCTCAAGAGATCGAAAGAGCCGTCATGGAGGAAAAGGGGATCTACCCGAACGTCGACTTCTATGCGGCTTCCGTTTACGGATACCTCCAGATCCCCACCGACCTCTTTACCCCAGTTTTCGCTTGCAGCCGTGTCTCCGGCTGGACCGCACACGTCCGAGAGCAGTACGCGGACAACCGCCTGATCCGTCCCGATCACGAGTACGTGGGCCCCGAAGCGCGCAAGTGGGTCCCTCTCTCGCAGAGATAGGCCGACCACCCGCCCAGGCGTCTCAGAAATTGGGTGATTTGCCCGGTTTCACGGGCATAACGCCGGTGGGGAAACTTCGTTAGAAGGGACGAAACGTGGACGCGTCAGACCTAAGGCGCGAAGTCAAGAAAGCGGCTAGAGGCGATGAAGAGGCAGCGGGGCTACTGTTCGATCACTACTACCCGCGCGTCCTCCGCTACGCCTTGGCCCGGCTCAGCCGACGTCAGGACGCGGAGGATGTCGCCGCAGAAACCTTTTCTCGTGTCCTCAAACGCCTGGACAGCTTCCGCTGGAAGGGCGCAGGATTTGAGGCGTGGCTCTTCCGGATCGCTTACAACCTCATCGTCGATCAGTACCGTGGCTCCGGCCGCGAGGAGCTCGTTGATGCGGGCGACGACGTGGACCACGACGATCCCGAGAAGGCCTTGCTCCGCTCCGAGATCTCGAATGAGCTCAACGAGATGATGTCCACCCTGTCCCCCGACCAAAGAGAGGTTCTCTTGCTCCGTTTCGCGGCGGGGTTGGAGACCGACGAGATCTGTCAGGTCATGGGACGCAACGCGAACGCGATCAGGCAACTGCAATTCCGTGCACTCGACATGATGAGGCGCCAGATGCAGGAAGGAGCGGTCGGTGGCAGATAGCGCGGCGATCGACGCTCGGGCCGCAAAGGCTCTCGACAAGGCGCTCAGTGGCTCGGCGGTTGCCGACCCTGCGATAGCCCGCCTCGTCGAGGCTGCAGATCGACTACGTGTCGGATTCGATCCAGACGTCCCGGACTTCAGGGCTCAGCGTGCGGCGTTCGTCCAGGCTGTGGGAGGCGAAAGAAAGACGTGGGGCTGGATCCGCTTCTTCGGACCGGCGACGGTCACCGCCATCGCACTGATCGTTGCCGTGATGCTCGGACGCACCGCCCTGCCCGGTGAAACGTTCTATCCCGTCCGCCAAGCCCTGAGAGCCGTGGGGCTGGCACCGTTCTCTATGAGCGAGATCGATGAACAGATCGCCCACGCCAAGCAACTACTAGCGCAGGCCGAAGGCCTCAAGAACCACGACTCGGAGCAGGCCCGCGAG
>DASQLQ010000007.1:0-4858 GCA_035629935.1 Actinomycetota bacterium | reverse complement strand
GCCTCGGAGGCGGACCCCAAACTCCGGAACCTGCATGGTCCGACTTCGCCGGTGCGTTGAACCAAGCCGGCGCAAAGGCCAAAGAGGCGGGTCTACAACTCGGCTATCACAACCACAGTCCCGAGGTTGAGCCGTACGAGGGGAACCTCGATCGTCGGCCCATCGACACGTTGATGGAGGAGACCGACCCCGAGCTCGTGCACTTCGAGCTCGACATCTACTGGTGTTGGAAGGGCGGCGTCGATCCCATAGATCTGCTAAAGCAGTATCCGGGGCGCTTCCGGCAGTTCCACGTCAAGGACATGAACAAGGGGGGCGACTTCACCACGCCGGGGAAAGGAACGATCGACTTCGTCCGCGTCTTCAAAGCCGGAAAGAAGTTGGATCGGATCAATCAGTACATCATCGAGCAGGACAACGCCGGCGAGAACGCGATCAAGTCAGCCAGGGCCGGCTTCAAACTCCTGCGGGAGGTCCGTTTCTAGGGACGCCCGTCGGCTCCCTCGATGCTGTCGAACGCGATGTAGCGACCGTCGGGAGACCAGTCGGGGTTCGCGTCGTACCACGGGGTGCGAAGCAGAGCGCGTTCGCCGGTGCCGTCGGATCGGATCACGTAGAGATCGTCTTCATTGAGGGCGTTTCGGTTGGTCTGGAAGACGAGTCGTCTGCCATCCGGCGACCACGAGGCGAACCCATCGGCGAGATCTCCGTAGGTCAGCTTCCGCACCGGTCCCCCGCCCGTGGCATACACGATCCATACGTCGACGCTCCCCGCTTGTTCCCAGGTAAAGGCTAGGAACCTCCCGTCGGGTGACCACTCGAGATGGCGCACCTCGCAACACCCCTCGAGCACCTGGACGATCCTTCTATCCGTTCCGTCGGATCGAACTGTGAAGATCCGGGTCTCGTCCGATTCCGGTCGCTCCTCGACATAGGCGATGCGGTCCGCGACCGGAGACCAGGCGGGCCATTCGTCGCCGGTGGGAAAGTCCCCGATCCTTGTCACCCGCACGGCTCCCGTGGCCACGTCCACAACGAAGATGTCTGCGAAAGTACTGCCGCTCATGAAAACGATCTCTTCGCCGTCGGGCGACCAGCTCGGTGCGAAGGCATCGGTGGGTCCACCGACCACGCGCACCTGATCGCCACCATCGGCATCCATAACGTAGATGTCGTGCAGGTTCTCGTCGGTGAAACGTGCGAACGCGATCCTCGACCCGTCGGGCGACCACGCCGGATCCACATCGGGCCCGGAGTGATCGGTCAAGCGAACATCCTGCTCATTAGTCAGGTCGTAGACGTAGATGTCCGCCGCGGGCTCGGGTGTCGGCTCGGCGGTACGAGAAGCGTCCCTCCGGGCAGTCGGCTCGCCCCCTGGCCACCAGCCCCTGACGGCGAAGGCGACCACCACGAGGACGATCGCACCGGTGACGAGTAGCGCGTTCCTGCGTTCCCTTTCGGCGCGATCGTCCATCCCACGATTCTCTTACTAAAGAGCCCGCTAGCCTGCGCTAGTGGTGCAGGGAACGCCCGGTCTCGAACATCGTCTCGCGGCCCTCCTCCTGAGGGACGAGTGGTTCCTATCGGTGCTCGAGCATGCGCGGTCGCTGACCCTGCCCGACTGGGTCGTTGGCGCGGGGGCGATCCGCAGCACGGTCTGGGACCACCTTCACGAGCTGGAGGAGCGTACGCCGGTCAAGGACGTCGACCTTGCCTATTTCGATCCGATAGACGTGTCGCTGGAGCGCGATCGAGCTCTCGAGACAGAGCTACGCAGGCAGGCCCCGGAGATCCCCTGGGATGTCACGAACCAGGCCGGGGTTCACCTCTGGTACGAGGCTCGATTCGGGAATCCGATGTCGCAACCGATCGCTTCGATCGAGGACGGGATCAGCCGGTGGTCCGAGACCGCCGCCTCGGTCGGCGTACGACTGGCGTCCGACGACTCGATCGTTGTCATCGCCCCTTGCGGGTTGGAGGACCTGTTCGACATGGTCTTTCGACGCAATCCAAAACAGATGAGCGTCGAGACCTTCCGGCACCGTGTGGCGACGAAGGGGATCGAGGAGACCTGGCCCCGAGTCACGATCGTCGCCGAATGAGACAGAGGATCGCACGACTTCTCTCGACCGGTACAACCTCCGGGGATGGTTGGGCGTACTAAGAGGTATGGGGATGACCGCGGATGCCGACAGCCGGAAGGCGAAGTCGTGGGCGGTGCGCGATCGCCTCATCGACCTCTACCGGCACCACGGCGCCTCCACCAGACGGCTCGCCTACCTCATGACCGGAGACAATTCACTGGCGGAGGACCTCGTTCACGACGCGTTCGTTCGTTTGTTCCGACGTTATGGAGATCTCCGCACCGACTCCGACATCGCCGCCTACCTTAGGCGGACAATCGTCAACCTCGCGATCGACCACCGAAAGAAGAAGAAGCGCGAAGCCGAGTACCTGCGGCGCCAGAAGGTGGAGCCTCATGGGTCGATCACTGCGGCGATCGATCAACAGGACCAATTGTGGCGGGCCCTACAGATGGTCGGCCCACGCGTCAGGGCGACACTGGTGCTGCGCTATTACGAGGATCTCTCCGAACGCCAGACCGCCGACGTCCTCGGCTGTTCGATCGGCACCGTAAAGGGATACGCGTCTCGCGGATTGAAGCAACTGCGATCTCAGATGGAGGATGACGATGACTAACATCGAACACGAACTGCGTCGATTGCTCGACGTAAAGGGTCAGGAGGTCGCGGACCAGGTCTCCGCTACTCCGCGTCTCCTACGCCGCGTGCGACGTGCCCGCCTGGTCATCCCCACTGCAGTGATAGCCATGGCTTCGGCCAGCGTGCTTGCATTCACGTCGTTCCCGTTCACCCGAAATCTCGATCGGATCCCGATGCCGGCCGAGATGGACGGGGACGCGCAACCGTTGCGAAAGAGTTATTTCGTCGGAGATACACCATTCTGGATCGCCGGCGGCACGGAGGGTTTGTGGGTCGCGGGTTTTCGGATCAGTTTCATCAACTTCGAAATGAACATGAGCACGTCGTCCCCAAAGCTGGACGCGCTCCCGAGTGGCGCGACCTACGGGATGGGTAGATTTTGGGTAGCCGTTGACAAGAAAGATGCCGGCGATCGGCTCCTAAGCGCTCGTCTGGAGGAAGGAGACCCGACCGGAGCAAGGCGGGTCGAGGTCCTCGACGAAGGACCGATCGAGGATCGCGGGCACGACAAACACTTCATGGCTGTCGGCCACGGATACGTATGGATGACAACAGGCGACGCTCACGTTCAGCGCTATCACCCGGTGACCAAACAGCTCGAAACCTTCGATCTGCGTAGCGAGTTGCGCGGATACCAGGGGGAACAGAACGCGCTTGAGGTAGCTGCCGGCGAGCGATACATGTGGTTCGCGAACGCGGGTGGCCGTGTTGCGGCATTCGATCCAACCTCGATGGAACCAGCAGGCCCAGAGTTCGACCTCAGCAAACCTGGAGAGGATCTCAATTGGCAGATCGGTGGCTTGCAGTTTTCCGACGGACGGTTGGTCATATTGCGATCGAGTGCTCGAGGCGTTCAACAGATTTGGCAGATGAATGAGGTAAATGAACAAATGGAGGAACCGATCCGACTCGGCCGGTTCGCTCCACTCGGCGGCCCGAACGTAGAAAATGCTTCGGCTTACCTTCTGCGATCGCACACCGAAAGGAAAGCGATCATCTACAGGATCGACTTAGGCACGGGGACACGGTTCCAGCGCAAAGCAACGTTGGGTCAGACGTACATGGGGTTCACGGTGATCAACGGGAGCGGGTGGGTCAGCGATTTCGAAAAACGAGAGGTGCGAAGGGTGCCGTTGCCGGGAGGTTAAGCCTCTGGCCCCCGATAGCGGGAGGTGAAAATGGCCCCCGGTGACACCGGGGGCCGTTCATGATTGGCGCGTTGCTTAGCAATCTTTGCTGGCGTCTTCTCCGTCGAGAGAATCATTGACGCTGTCGTCGAGCGAGTCATCGGCGCTCGAGTCGTCCGCCGAATCTTCGTCATCCTCGTCTTCGATCGCCTCTTCCTCGTCATCCTCGTCGGAGGTTAGCGAGTAGGCAACCTCATCCTCGTCGTCACAACTGTCGGGAAGAGAATCGGGGAGCGACTCGGGGGCCGCGGCCCGCTTGATGCGGATCTTCTCGAGCACACCTTCGGCCATCTTCATCTTGATGACGAGATTGCCTGCGACGAGGTCAGCGAGGGCTCCGTTCGAGTGCTTCTTGAAGCCTTTGCCGTGCTCGTGACGACCTCTGTGGCTCACCTTGATCTTCGTAGCCTCGGTGACGGTCGCCGTCACGGTGGAGGCGTCCTTCATGGTCACGGTCAGTGTGGTGCCGTCGAACGATGCGATGGTTCCGGCCGATTTGCCTTCGCCGCGCTTAGCGGACGCCAAAGGCGCAGCCACCATGCCGAGGATCAGGAAACCGATCGCCAACACGGGAAGGCGCGAGAAATACTTCTTCATGTGGTCCTCCATTCGATAACTGGGCGACCTCGCGTAGAGGCCCCTGGTTTTGCGTCCCCGCCTCGCGACGGGTTTGCCGTTTCGTGGGGTACTTGTGATCTATCGACCCTCACGGTCTGGTTCTTTAGCACTAGTCACCTGTCCGACACGGGAATGCGTTTCTTCGTCACGGCCGTCTTTCTCGAAGCACGCAGAACTCGTTGTCCTCCTGATCGGCGAGGACGACCCAGCTGACCTCACCCTGGCCGATGTCGATCCGCCGCGCACCCAGTTCGATGATCCGCTCGACCTCCTCGGCCTGATCCCGATCGCGAGGACTCACGTCGATGTGGAGGCGGTTCTTTACGGACT
>DASQLQ010000006.1:0-14168 GCA_035629935.1 Actinomycetota bacterium | reverse complement strand
ATAGGCATCTCGGAACCGGTCGTTGCACGGTCTGTCTACCGGAAGGTGACCGAGGGCGGCATCGCAACCAGCTGGATCAAATCGTGCGATTGTTCCGACCACGGCCCGTTCGAGCATGCGGGGATCCCGGCCTCTTTCATGTGGAGCGGCGACGAGCCCAACTACCACTCGTCCTCCGACACGCCCCCGAATATGGACCCGAACGACCTGGCACGGACGGGGCGGGCGGTAAGGGTGTTCGTGAAACAGCTGAACCGACAGATTTTGGAGTACTACCGCCGGAAGGGCTAGGCTCCCCCCCGACCTAACACACGACTACCGCAGGAGGCCGGGTGGGTGACCGGGTGACCGAGCCGTACCAGTCGTACGAGCCGGACGAGTCATACGAGTGGGACTACGACGATCGCCCGCGATCGGGGAACAAGGTGCTGTGGGGCCGGATCGTCGCCCTCGCCGTCGCGTTGTTCCTGGCCTTCTGGTTGGGCCGGGCCACGGCCCCCAAGGGGATACCGGAAAGCCGCTTGGCGAACCTCCAAGAGCAGAACGAGGAGCTTCAGCAGGAGAACGAGGATCTCCAGGCACTCTTGGCCCAACCGGAGGCAACGCCGTCCGAATCGGTCTCGCCGGCTGAAGAAGCGCCCGAAGAACCGGTCGCTGAGGGCGAGGTATACGTCGTCAAGAGCGGCGACACACTGCGAGGGATCGCGCAAACCTTCTGTGGAGATCCGCAGTTCGACGACGTCATCGCCGAAGCCAATGACATCAGCGACCCGGCGAACCTCCCCGTTGGCACCGAGCTGACCATCCCGGCCGACTGCGGCGAATAACTCGGGCTAGGACTTACCCAGCGGCTGCGAGCGGGCCCCGTCTCGGTTGGCCGCTTGGATCGAAAGGCGATCGAGCTCGGCAACGGCTTCCTCTACCTGCGAACGCGACGGCGAACCGGCGCCATACCGCTCCAGCTCAAACGCTCGCAACGCCTGCTCAGACGTTGGTTTCGCGCGACCGGCCTCTCTCGCCATCAGCTCTGCAGCGGTTTCTGGTGGAGCCCGCGGCGATCCTCTGGCTGCGAGGGCCTCCTCGAAGCGACGGAACGCATGGGTAATCGGTCCGCCGGTGACAGGTCGTCGGGCTACCCCGGGTTGCAGTTCGGCCGGGCGGCGCTTCTTGACCAGCAACCAGACGCCGAGTCCGACAACGGCAGCAAGAAGGACGAACATCGCGGTGCGCAGCAAGCTGGAGAGATCCTTGGGAAGACCTTTGAACTTGTCCGCCGCAAATTGGAAGGCTCTGAACAGCGGAACGTTCTCGGTCGCATCCTCTTGCGCCGGTGGGATGGCGAACGTCGGGTCGAACTCGTACCAACCCACTTGCGGGAACCAAACGTCCACCCAGGTGTGTGCATCGGAGTTCTTGATCTCGTAGTAGCCGGTGAACGGGTTGCGTGTCCCTACGGCGTACCCCGCAACCATGCGAGAAGGGATGCCAAGCGACCTGAGCATCACGATCGTTGCAGAAGCGAATTGCTCGCAGAAACCGACGTCCGTTTCGAACAGGAAGTGGTCGACCGCGTCCTGCCCGATCGGCGGAACCGGCGAATCGATCGAGTACCTGAAATTGTTGGCCAGCCACGATTCGATCGCTTTCACCTTGTCGTACGTCGTCGGGGCGTTACGGGTGATCCGCTCGGCCAGTTCGCGGGTGCGGTCCGTGACCGAAGGAGGCAGGGTCACGTAACGCTCGAAATCCGCGGGGGGTTCTTCCGGCGGGGCGGTACGGAGCTGGTCTGGGGTTGCGGCCCCCAAGGAGGAAACGACGCTGTAAACCGCCCCCGGGGTCAAGGTCGAGTCGAGACGAAGGCCTCCGAGGTCGTCGTAACTCACTTGCTCCTCGGTCCACACGGCCTCGGGCTGGCCGGCCGCGAAGACAACGTTCGGCTGCTCGGTTTCGACGTAGAACGTCTGAGAGAGCGTGGCCCGGGGGCCGAGGCTTCGGAATTCCACCGGGTAGCCGTACGGGGGGTCGCCTTCGATAGCTGTTGGGTCTCCATCGTCGCCGCTCCACGTCGTCCCGTCGTAGTCGTCGAAGAGGAGGCCGCGCCACATCGCCGGGCTGGAGGCGCGCACCCTCATCACAACGTTGTCGTTGAGGTCCCCTCGCACCCGCAGATTCAGGCTGTCGCTGAAACCGTAGAACGCCGTGCCGATCGACCGTGAAGTTGGATCACCCTGCCCCTCGAACCCCGGGTTTGCGATACCGCCGCCGGCCGAGAGCCCGCCGCCCGACCCAAGCTGGAACGGCAACGCGAAGGTGCGTAGACCACTCGGTTGAGGGATCACGAGGAACAGGACCGTTGCGGCGATGCAGGTGACGGCGATTCCCTTGAACACATCGCGGCGCGGCACCTTTACCGGAGGACGGCTTCCGGACGAGCGAAGCACGCCGCCGGTGCCCTCGTAGATCTCGGACCGGTGACCCAGTGACAGAGCCAGGATGGCGCAAAGGAAATACGCAACGAGCAGAATGCCGTACCAGAGGTCCTGCGAGATAGAACCGGCCACCGCCATGAGGGCCAGTGAGGAGCCCAACGAGAAACTCAGGTCCTTACGCGCCGGAAGGTCGAAGCCATGCAAGACCTGAACCCAAAGGAACAGGTCCGCCAGGGGGAACCTGACCTCGTCCAGAGTCGAGATCCCACCCAATTGACCGAAGAACCGGATCAACGCAAGGATCGCGAGGATAGAGATCAGGATCTTCAGCTGCCAGTTGTCCTTGTCCCGTCGTTCGTAGGAAACCCAGTAGGCGACCACAAGGGCGGCGATCACCAGCGCTGCGGTCCCTGGGGAGATGGCTCGTTCGACCGCGAGCGCCAGAGCGCCGACGATCACGGCGGCAAGGACGGCTCCTCTGAACGCGATCGAGTTCTCGGACTGTCTCGTCGCGTTAGCGCGCTTGATCAGACCAATGAAGTCAGACAATCGAACAGATCCTCTCCTTGTGAGATCACACGCACGGAGGCGCGCCCACGGCCGAGCTCACTTAGAACTGATTCCTCCTCGGAGATCGCTTGGGATGAAGGGGCCCACGACGTCGTCTTGGCGGCAACCACGATCGCTCTCGAGCCGGCGGTCTGGATGCTTCGGACCGTTTGTTGGATCTCGCGCCCGGCGACACCGGTCGTCCCGCTGAATATCACCACCGTGCCTCGACGCCCGATGCGGGCGAGACTGGGAGCGACCAAGGGTAGGAGCGGCAGGTTGTTAGGCACCGCCCGGGCAAGCCAATCGAGTACCGAGAACCGGTCGGGTCCGTCGACACGCGCGATGTTCCCGTCGGCGTCGTACCGAACGAGGTCGATCGGATGCCCCGTCTGCAACGCGTAACGGGCGATCGAAGCCGCAGCGCTGACTAGGGATTCGAACGACGAGTCCGGGGGGGCACCTTCGTCTCCGCCGGCGATGATCAACACCACCTTCGAGGCGACCTCTTCCTCGTACTCACGTACGACCAAACGTCCGGCGCGGGCCGTAGACCGCCAGTGAACGGAGCGCTGGGGATCGCCGGGACGGTAATCCCGGACACCCATGTACTCCTCTCCAGCTCCCGTTCGCGCACGCTCGTGCAACACGTCGGAGGGGAACGAAGAAGGCTCGAGGATCGGAAACGAGGTCAGTTCGACCCACCGCGGGACAACCACGAACGAGGTCGGGACGTCGACCGTCCTGGTCGTTGACATGAACCCAAAGGGGGCACCGGCGCGCAACGAAACCTCGCCGCCCTCATAAACGCCGCGGCGTTCGGCCCTCCGTACTTGCTCGAGGGTGACGGTTTCGCCGGGTCCCAACCGCTCGACCGCCACGGCGGTTGGATCGAATGCCTCGAAACTGTCGGAAACACGCATGAGCGGTAGTCGTCGCTTCGAGAAGTTCGTCACCGCGATGCCGACACGCACGTCATCGCCGGCACGCACTCTGCCGGGGACGGTTCTCTGGACGTCGGCACCACTCAGGTGCTGTCGGACGAAGAGAGAACCAACGACGAGGCCGAAAACCCCGGCGGCCAATACGAAAAGCCATCCGGCCTGAGCAGTCGAACCGGCTACGAAGAGGATCCCACCGGATGCGGCGATCGTGAGCGCGCGAGGGCTGAGCCTTCTCCTCACGTAGTACTACTGGTCACCGGCACCGAGGTTTCGGCGACGATGGCCTTGACGATCTCCCGGGCTCGTCCTCGTTCGAGGCGCAACCCTGCAGCAGGCACAACTCGGTGAGCGAGTGAGTCGACCGCAAGAACTTTGATGTCGTCGGGAACGACGAACTCACGCCCGTCGATGAGAGCGCGGGCCTGCGAAGAACGCACGAGCGAGATCGAAGCCCGGGGACTTGCCCCGAGCTCTAGATCAGGGTGCTGACGCGTTGCGGCCGTGAGTCGGAGTGCGTAGTCCAAGACCGAGTCGGAAACGTGCGTCGAACGAACCACCTTCCGCACCCCCATCACCTCCTCGGGGTTCAGGACGGCTTCGAGCTCGTCGATCGGGTGGGATTCGAGTTGCGCACGCACGATCTCTTTCTCTACATCCACGGTCACGTACCCGACATCCATCGCGAACGCGAACCGGTCGAGTTGTCCCTCGGGAAGGGGATACGTCCCATGATGCTCGAGGGGATTCTGGGTGGCGATCAGAAAGAGTGGCTCGGGTAGAGCGTGACGAACCCCGTCGACCGTCACCGCGTTCTCGTCCATGGCTTCGAGCAGGGCGGATTGTGTGCGCGGTGTCGTCCGGTTGATCTCGTCCACAAGGACGACATTGCCGAATACCGGCCCCTCGATGAATTCGAACCGCTGATTCTTCTGATTGAAGACTGATGTACCCGTCACGTCGCTGGGTAGAAGATCTGGCGTTGCCTGGATCCTCTTGAACGATCCCCTGATCGAGCGGGCGAAGGACCGGCTCAACATGGTCTTGCCCACGCCGGGGACGTCTTCCACGAGGAGATGGCCCCCGGCGAACAAGGCGGTTGCCGCCGCCTCGATGGCTCGGCGTTTGCCCCGGATGACCTGCTCGACGTTGTCGATCAGCAGTCGAGCTGCGCTGGTTGCGGCTGCACGGTCCACCTGCGAATTGTGGCAGGTTCTATCTCCAAGTAGAACCGTCTGCGTGGGTGAATACCGGATCATCGAGCACACCGCAGATATCGGCATCTATGTCGGCGGTGAATCCCTCGAAGAGTTGTTCAGGCAGGGAGCCCTGGGACTGCTTGCCATCACGGGCACTTGGAAGCCGGGCACCCCGGATGAACAGATAGAGATCGAGGTCGGGTCGCACGATCTTCCCGGGACTTTCGTGGACTGGCTTGGCGAAGTCCTCTATCTGCAGGACACTCGAGACGCTTGGATCGTTTCGGTGGAGGTGAGCTCTGCGAGGGCAGAAGAAGTCCGAGGCCGTGTAGGGCTCAAGAAACGAGGGAAGGAGGAGTTCGAGGGAACACCGGTTAAAGCGATCACGTACCACCAACTGGAGGTCGAGCAGACCGAGGAAGGCTGGGAAGGCCACGTCTTCTTCGATATCTGAGAGGAGCGCCGATGAAGATGCTCGTGTGGGCCACGGCCGGAGCGGCCGATCCAACGAAAGCTTCCATCCCCTTGCACGTCGTTGCGAACGGATGCCTGGAAGTCGGGCACGACTCGGCCCTTCTCCTGGCGGGGGATGCCGCAGACATGATCGTCGGCGACACGGCCGACACAATGGAAGGCGTCGGGATCCCACCAGTCAGAGAGCTCCTGGCAAAACTCAGGGAACATGAGGTGCCGGTGTATGTCTGAAAGGCATGCGCAGTCGCCCGTGGGGCGACCGACGATGATCTTGCGAAGGTCAACGGCACGTGGACCACTCCACCGGAGGCGGTGACGCTGTCGGCCGAGGCCGACAAGGTACTCACCTTCTGAGCGGAAACGGCAAGCCGAAACAGATCGAACCTTTCATCTGGGAGATCCCGAAGGGATACGTCGACGGCATGCGAGTGCCGGGGCGGATCTTCGCCACGAAGCGCTTGTTCGACAAAGCGCTCGAAGACCGCGCAGCGATACAAGTTGCGAACGTCGCAACGATGCCGGGGATCGTTGGTGCATCTCTGGCGATGCCGGACATCCACTGGGGATACGGATTCCCGATCGGTGGCGTTGCGGCTACGGACATCGAAGCCGGCGGGGCGATCTCGCCGGGCGGCGTGGGCTTCGACATCGGATGCGGCGTTCGATTGATCCGTAGCGACCTCGACTTCGCCACCGATGTGAAACCGAAGCTCCGCGAGTTGGTCGCAGCGCTCGGCAAGACGGTGCCCCGTGGTGTCGGCGGTAAGGGCCGGATGCGACTGACGAGCTCCGAGGTCGACATAGTGCTCGCCCAAGGGGTGAAGTTCCCGCTCGCTCGTGGAGTCGGATGGGAGTCCGATGCCGAGCTGAGCGAAGACTTCGGCACTTTGCCCGATGCGCGACCCGAGAAGATCTCGGACCGTGCCAAGGAGCGCGGGGGCCCACAACTCGGAAGCCTCGGCGGCGGCAATCACTTCCTGGAGGTCCAGGTCGTCGACGAGATACGCCATCCGGAGGCCGCTTCTGCGATGGAGCTGTTCGAGGGTCAGGTCTGCGTGATGATCCACTCGGGCTCACGCGGTATCGGTCATCAAACATGCCAGGACCACGTTCGACAGATCGACCGATTGATGCCGCAACTAGGCATCCAGGTTCCCGACCGCCAACTGGGGAACGTGCCGATGACCCATGGGGCTGCCCAGGATTACTTCGGCGCGATGCTCGCTGCCGGGAACTTCGCACGCGCCAACCGTCACGTCTTGATGGATGCAGCCCGAGATGCTTTCACCCAGATCTTCCGTCGCCCGGCTCGGGAGATGGGACTCTCACTCGTCTACGACATATCGCACAACCTCGCCAAGATCGAGGAATACGAAGTGGGCGGTCGCATGAAGCAGCTGTGCGTCCATCGCAAGGGCGCGACGCGAGCGTTCGGGCCGGGTCACCCCGAGATCCCCGATCGCTACTCAGCGATCGGACAGCCGGTGATCATCCCGGGAAGCATGGGCACGGCGTCTTTCGTCCTCGTGGGAACGAACGAAGCGGCCAAGAAGTCTTTCTCATCGACTTGCCACGGGGCCGGGCGGGCGATGAGCCGAACGCAGGCGAAGAAACAGATGAGCGGTCAGGACCTGAAGAGAGAGCTCGAGTCGCAGGGGATCGTTCTCGCCGCGTCACAGCCGAAACTTCTCGCCGAGGAAGCCCCCTACGCCTACAAGGAAGTGTCGGAGGTGGTCGAGACCTGCGAGGGGGCCGGCATCTCACGCGTGGTTGCGCGCCTGCGCCCGGTCGGAGTCATCAAGGGTTAGAGCTCTAGCAGGTGGTTACCGCGGACGCTGCGTTGACCCGGCCGTAGCCGTAGAACGGGTCGCGGCCCGGAGACCCCAGGTCGTCTGCACTCGCCTTTAAACAATCAACGATGTCTTCGTTCGACACCCCTCGACCGGCAAGCAATGCGGCAACCCCGGAGACGATCGGTGCCGACATCGAGGTCCCCGAGATCCCTTCGTACCCGGCCTCCGGAGAGCACCACTTCTCTTTCGTGCGGAGATACGTCGAGAAGATCTCGCCCGAACAGGCGATCGAGGTCGGCGAGTTGTAACCGAGCGACAGATCGCCCTGTCCCCATCCGCCGGGCGCCACCAGATAGTTCGGGTGCGCGGCGTCGAAGTTCGAGAAGTAGCTGATCAGATCGAGTTGATCGGTCGCTCCCACACAAACGACCTCGGGATAGCTCGCGGGCGAGGTGCAGATAGGCAGGGTGTCGTTCCCAGCCGCGACAACTATCACCGCACCGCCGGCCCACGCCTCTTCGATCGCCTTGGCGATAGGAGCAAACACTCCCAGCTCGCGGCCGGTCGCGTCATCGACGGGATCGAAGCCCAACGAGAGATTGATGACCTTCGCACCACGATCGGATGCGTACTCGATGCCCGCCGCGATCTGCTTGATGGTTCCCTCTTCGTTCTCGTCGAGAACGCGAACCGGGAGAAGCTTTGCCGTCGGCGCAACGCCGGCGACTCCGATGCCGTTGTTGGCGACGGCCGCAACGATCCCAGCGACGTGGGTCCCATGACCTGATTCGTCCTGGGCCCCGTCCTGGGTGCAGCGCGCCTTCTTGGCACCGGGAAGGCACTTCCCCAGCGGCTCGACCATGTCGGCATCCGTATAACTGACGAGGTTCGCCTGCAGGTCGGGGTGGGTTAGGTCGACACCCGAATCCACGATCGCCACGAGCGCGCCATCGCCCTGCGCGGTCGTCCACGCCTCCTCGGCCTCGATCGTCGCCAGGTGCCACTGCTCCGAGAAGTAGGGATCGTTCGTTGCACCCGAAGCCGGCGCAACCACCAAAGCGGTGATCACGGCCGATGCAGCAAGGAATGAAGCGGCCCTTCTGAGCACGACACCTCCACCAGGAACGGCTGAATAGGCCCTCCTGGGGCCCACCTAGAAGGTTGGCCACCCGAGGACCTATCTCCTGCCTAGGCGGCGGCCAGGATCAGGGCCAGGCCCGCAAGATTGTGGAAGCCGTGCAGAAGGACGGCTTGGGTCAGGTTCTGCGATCTGATCGCCACAGCGCTGAGGACCACGCCGAGGAAGAAAAAGACGATGAACAATGCCGTCCAGCCGTGGGCTACGGCGAAGAGGGCGCTCGTCCCCACCACTGCCAGGAACAGCGGCATCCGAGCGGCCGCGAACCTCAACAAGAGCCCGCGGAAGATCAGCTCTTCGACGAACGGTCCAACCACAACGATCAGCAGACCCAGGAGCACACCCTCGATCGCGCTCAGCTGGAAGCGGTTCGTCCCGAGGATCTGCTCACTCGGGGTCGGCGCCGGACCCGCCAACGACACCAGGAACGCCATCACGATGGCTTCCGTTACCAGCACCGCCAGCGTGAGAAAGAAGATCCTGACAACGGTTCCAAAGCTTGGTCTTGCGAATCCCACATCGGCGAGACGGATGCCCGCAGCTCGCAGCACGAACAACCAGATCGACAGGTACAGGATGCAGTAGATGGCGAGGCCGCCGACGATAGCGATCTGAACCGGCGTGCCGTTACCCAACCCGAACAAAGCCAGGACGATGCCGAGCGAGAGCAACACCAACACGCTGAAACCGAAGGCTTTGAGAAGACTCTTCCCGCTCCACGGGGGCCGCGTGAGGAACTCAGGCACGTTGACAGTGAGGGCAGAAGGTCGTCCCGCGGCCCCCGAGGACGATCTTCTTCATCGGCGTGGCGCAGCGGGGACACGGTCGACCAACCTGGCCGTAGGCAACCAGGAACGAGGCGTTGCGACCCGATTCGCCGTTGATCATCTGGTAGTCACGGAACGTCGTTCCCTCTCGTTCGATGGCGGCACCGAGCACCTCACGTATCGCACCATGAAGCACGCGAGCTCGCTCTCGGCCCACTCTCCGGGACATCGGATGGATGCGCGCCAGCCACAGGGCCTCGTCCGCATAGATGTTGCCCACCCCCGCCACCGGCCGCTGGGATAGCAAGAACGGTTTCACCTGAGCTTTCGTGCGAGCAAGCGTGCGAGCGAACGCATCGGGATCGAACTCGTCCGAGAGTGGCTCCGGCCCGAGCACGGCAAGCATCGGGATCGGTGTGTAATCACCTGCGTCGACGACCGCGATGCGCCCGAAACGACGCACGTCCTTGAAGGCGAGCAGGCGGCCGTCGTCCAGATAAAGCCTCGCTCGCACGTAAGGGTCGTCGAGGTCGAACCGAAACGCCCCGGTCATCCCCAGGTGCATGACGAGCTCGAGGCCGGCATCCAGTGGCGCAATGAGGAACTTCCCCCGGCGACCAACGCTGTGGATCTTGCGACCTGTCACTTCCTCGACGCGATGGAACTGTCTCGGTATCGAGGGGTGGGGATCGAAGGAAACCTCTTCAACCGTGCGGCCGGACAACTCGGGATCCAGCTGGCGACGAACCGATTCGACCTCGGGGAGCTCGGGCATCTGGGTAGGTTAGCGAGATGGGACAACATGTGATCGACCCCGAGCAACGTCCATACGACCCCGAGAGTTTGGACCGGAAACCCGACATCACGATCGACGAGTTCTTCGCTCTCGACCTCCGCACTGGGCGTATCACCGAAGTGCAGGACTTCCCCGAAGCACGAAAACCCGCGTACAAGATCACCGTCGATTTCGGCCCGGTTGTTGGAACACTCACGACCAGTGCCCAGATAACGAATTACACGATCGACGAGCTGAAGGGCCGCGTCGTAGTGGGGGCGATCAACCTCGGCACGAAACGCATCGCCGGATTCAAGAGCGAGTTCCTCATCCTCGGCTCCCTCGATCCGGACGGAACAGTGCGGCTTCTGCAGCTGGAAGACGGAGTGGGACCGGGAGCCCCTATCGCCTAACCCGGGTCTATCGACGGGCGGGCCTTGAGCCCCTGGTAGACAAATCTGACGCCGACCACGACCACGAGTACGCCGAACATCGTGCGCAGCAGTGGGCCCGCCGTGCCGAGAGCGAGCCTGGCTCCCAGTACCGCCCCTACGACACCGCCGACCACCAGCCACGCCGCCAGGCGGAAGTCCACGAAACCCCTCTTGTTGTGTGCGATCACACCGGCGACCGCCGTGGGAACGATCACCAGCAGAGACGTCCCTTCGGCAACGTGCTGGGTTTCGCCGAGCGCCAGCACCATGAACGGAACCATCAGCAGACCGCCGCCGACCCCGAAGAAAGCGGACATCGCGCCGACGATCACGCCGGCCAAGATGGTGATGACGATCAACTCCGCGCTCATTGCAGCACCAGAACCAGACCTACGATCACCTGCAAGACACCGAACGCGATGCGAACCCGGCCCGCATCCGTCTTGGCCAACAACCGTGCGCCCAACGGGGCGCCCACCAACGCCCCTACGGCAAGAGTGGCTCCGACCCGCACGTCGACGGATCCGTCCTGAGCGAAGACGATCGCGGCGACTCCGGCGATGGCAATGATCGCCGCCAGAGAGGTGGCGTGCGCCTGGTGTTGGCCCTGATCGCACAGCCACACAAGCAGTGGGACCATCACGAGGCCCCCTCCGACTCCGAAAAGACCACTTGATAAGCCGGCGACTAAACCAATAAGAATGAGCTTCACCGCGTGAGTGTAAGGAGCAGATGTGGGAGATCTCGGCACGATCCTCGGAGTGTGGGCACATCCCGACGACGAGACCTATCTGACGGCCGGGATCATGGCCACTGCCGTTCGCAACGGTCAACGTGTCGTTTGCGTGACCGCAACGAAGGGGGAGGCCGGGTCCCAGGACGAAGTCCGATGGCCAAGTGCCACTATCGCCGAGGTGCGGGAGAAGGAGCTTGCCGAAGCACTATCGATGCTGGGCGTGACCGAGCACCACTGGTTGGGCTACATCGACGGCCGATGTCATGAGGTCGACGATGCGGAACCCACAGCCAAGATCCGCCGCTTCATCGAAGAGGTGCAGCCGGACACCGTCCTCACCTTCGGCCCGGACGGCGACACCGGTCACCTGGATCACATCGCGGTCAGTCGATGGACCACGGCGGCTTTCGATCAGGCAGCGAAACCGGGAGCCAAGCTCTACTACCCCACCGTTACTCCCGAGTGGGAACAAACATTCGTCGAGACGTTCCGTGGTTACAACGTCTACGGGGATCGAGACGATCTACCGACGGTTACGCCGAAGAACGAGCTCGGCATCGACTTCCCCCTGGGCGACGAGCTGCTGAAACTCAAATTCGAGGCTCTCGCAGTTCAGGCCAGCCAGACGGAAGGCTTGCTGAAAGCGATCGACCAGGAATTCTTCCGCAGCGCCTTCGTGGATGAAACGTTCAGAGTGGCCGCCAGCAAGCAGTAGCGCCTGGGTAGAAAAGCCATCCGGCCATCCCCCTTGTCTTGGTTTACGGGTCCCTTCAGGCTGCTTCGTAGACCGAATCTCGAACCAGCTCTCACGAAGGGAAAGCGGATGGTTTCGACCACGCGGGGACAGTTCTTCATCCAAGCTCGGGTCGCTGGACTCATCCTGGGCTTGGTGATCGTGTTGTTGCCCTTCGTAACGAGCGACCCACTGGCCGCAGCCGTCCCCGGTGAGAACGGCAAGATCGTGTTCCAGAGCACGCGTGACGGCAGCGCCGGCTTCGAGCTCTACACCATGAACCCCGATGGGAGCTCCGTCACGAGGCTCACCTCTAACTTCGGTGACGACGTGTCCGCTAGTTGGTCCCCCGACGGAACCAAGATAGCGTTCAGCTCTACGCGCGACAGCAAAAGCTACGACATCTATGTGATGAACGACGACGGTAGCGCGCAGACGCAGTTGACTAACACCACGGCTACCGAAATTGAACCGGCGTGGTCGCCGGACGGCAGCAAGATCGTCTTCACTTTGCTCCCCACCGGTAGCAACAAGACTGCCGAGATCGAACTGTTCGTGATGAACGCGGACGGAACCGGACGCAAGAAGCT
This sequence comes from Actinomycetota bacterium, assembly GCA_035629935.1. Lineage (GTDB taxonomy): Bacteria > Actinomycetota > CADDZG01 > CADDZG01 > WHSQ01 > DASQLQ01. The sequence continues at coordinate 1,610 of DASQLQ010000006.1, read as the reverse complement.
GACCGATAACTCGGCTTCCGACATGGCTCCGGCGTGGTCGCCGGACGGCAGCAAGATCGCTTTCACGAGCACTCGCTCCGGGACCTCAGAGGTTCACGTTATGAACTCGGATGGCAGCGGGGCGAAAAGGCTGACGGCCTCCGCCCAGTCATCGAACAACAGCGAACCCAGTTGGTCTCCGGATGGAACGAAGATCGCGTATCGGGCTTCCACCAGCAAGATCGCCGTCATGAACTCGGACGGAAGCTCTCAAAAGGTAATCACCTCTGGTAGCGACTATCAGCCGTCGTGGTCCCCCGACGGAACCAAGATCGTCTATGGGAGCTATGTGGATACTGGTCAAGAGATCTTCGTCATGGATGCCGACGGGAGCTCACCGACGAGGCTTACGAACAACCCGGTAGCAGCAGGGGACCTCGAACCCGATTGGCAACCGATCCCGGTGCAGCCGAGCCCCACTCCCCCCGCGGCCGAGCCACTCGAATTCAAGGACGGCGGCTTTGAGACGCCCAACGATCAAGGGGCATGGGTCACTTACGGGAAGGGTCAACCCGGCGGCGAGAAGCTCGGAGCGTGGACGGTGACGGGCACCGTCGATCACGTCGGCACGTTGTGGAAGCACGCCGCCGGCAAGTTCTCCGTGGATCTCAACGGGGGCGGGACCGGCTCGGTGTTCCAGGATCTCAAGACGACGCCGGGAGCCGCTTACGAACTGAGTTTTGCGATCGCCGGCCACATGGGGTGTGACGGCCCCGTGAAAACGATGGACGTGATGTGGGGCGGAGAGATAGCCAAGTCGGTGTCGTTCGACGTCTCGGGTCACAGCTATTCGGATATGGGGTGGAGAACAGAGACCGCAGCTCTCGTCGCCGAAGAAGCGTCAACGCGACTCGAGTTCATAACGACGTCCGCCGGAACCTGTGGGCCCGTTATAGACGAAGTGATGTTGAAGGGTGAGGGCGGATCCAGCGAGACGACTCCACCAAAGACCGTCATCTTTGGAGCACCCGATGCTCGAACGAGCGACCGGACACCAGTGTTCAAATTCCGGTCCAACGAACGAGGATCGAAATTCGTGTGCAAGTTGGACTCGGCGCCATTCAAGCGGTGTTCGTCGCCGCAGGAATACCCGAAGCAGGATCTCGGTCGGCACACCTTCAAAGTTAAGGCGACCGATCCGTTCGGCAACGTGGACAAGACCCCGGCCGTACACAAGTGGAAGATCGAAAGGTAGGGCAGCCCTCAGCCTCGACCCCCGGCTATCGCGCTCGCTTCGGGAAGCCTCTTGAGACGATTCATTGCGATGATCCCCAACAGGGGGCCGGGCAACAGGAAGGCGAACGCCCACTCCCAACCGAAGCGCGCGGCGAAGACGTTCGGAACGAGCCAGATCGTCGCTACGGTCAAGGTGAACCCGAGCGCGAGCTGCAACGTGAGCGCGGTGCCCACGTAAGCCTGATCGGCCAGCTCTGTCACCATCGTCGAGAACTGTGCCGAGTCCGCAACAACGGTGAACCCCCAGACCAAGCCGACCAGCAGAACGACCCACACCGGTGCTCGATACAGAAGTCCGATCGCCACAGCGCAGAGACCCGAAACGGCCATCATCA
>DASQLQ010000005.1:0-39756 GCA_035629935.1 Actinomycetota bacterium | reverse complement strand
TGCGGTACAGAAGAGCCTGACGAACGATCGCCGACGAGCGTGGAAGCCGGCCGAACTTCTGGAACTCGTCCCCGCAGATCGCTCTCCCGTCGGTGACTCCTTCGAATACGCGGACACGAACTATCTGTTGCTCGGGATGGCGATCGAACATGCTCGCGGACGGTCCATTGCTGAGGTGCTTCGCCACGGTGTGCTAAACATCGATGGGGTGGACCGTCTTATCTATCAGCCGGATGAGAAGCCGACTGCCCCCATGGCCATGCCTGGCGGAAGGTCTATCGCAGGACTTGAGAAGGGCGGTGGCTATCTACCCTCCCTCGCTGGTTCAACCTCTGATGGCCCAGGGGCAGCCATGGCGTCGGATGCACCTTCGCTGGCGCGATGGTGGCGCGCTTTCTGCGCGGGCGAGATCGTCTCCCAAGGCTCGCTGACCGAGATGGCGGCATTCGACAACGTTGGCGAGTACGGACTGGGTCTGTTCGAGGTCGCCGATCCGTACGCAGGGGGTGTGGGTCACACGGGCTCGCACGTCGGGTACGTGTCGTGGGGAGGATGCCTGCCGGAGTCTGGCGCAGTGGTCGTCGTGCTTCACAACCGCGTGGTCGACGACATCGGCGGGATGGCCCGCCCTCTGGTTACAGCGCTGGTCGCAGCGCGATCAGATTGAAGGTTGCTCACCGCGTGGGTGAGGAATCACGTCTTCAGTAAGGCGGCCAGTTCTCTCGCGTTGCGCTGAGCGTAGTCCCGGTAGCAGTTGTTCATCAGCACATGCGTTTCCTTCGCGTGAGTGCCCAAGTCCTTCACCTTCGGGGCCCACTCCTCTAGCTCTTCCTTGGTGTACAGGTACTTGAAGCGTTTTTGAACGCTGCCGCTCTCCCACTCGGCATCGTTGTGCCCGTGGAACCTCATGGCCGCGAGGTCGGCGGTGGCTGCAACGACGGGCGGCAAAGAATTCTTGAAACCCTGCGGCATGTCGACGCACACATACGGCAGGCCGTGGCCCTCCAGGAAGTCGAGGGTCTCTTGTTGGTTCTCACCCTTCATCCAAGATCCGTGTCGGAACTCGACCATGATCGGATAAGGAGCAGCTCGTTTGGCGCACTCCAGGACGTATTCCTTGTTCTTGCGCGAGATCACGAACCACGGCGGGTACTGGAACAGCAGTGCGCCGAGTTTGCCTGCCTCATCTAATGGCACCAAAGCCGAGAGGAACCGATCCCACACCTCGTCGACGGTCCTGTCATCTAGGTCACCCGGATAGAGGTTCTTCTTGTCGGTGGAAGGCTGGAGATCCTTGTAGAGCGCTTCGACCTTGGTCGGATGCTGGGTCAGAAGCGAGAACGCTTTGACGTTGAACGTGAAGTTCTTGGGCGTGCGTTCGGCCCACAGCTCGGAGTTCTTCTCGCTGGGTGGAAAGTAATAGGTGGAGTCGACCTCGACCAAGGGGAAATGCTCGGCGTAGTAGCGAAGGCGCTCCTCCGCGCTGTCGGCTCCTTTCGGATACCAGCCGGACGACAACAACGACTTGTCGGTCCAAGAAGCAGTTCCTACGAGGATGTCACCCACGCGCCGGTCAGGCAGGGACTTCTTCGGCCTCAGGATGTTCGGTCTTGTCGATCGCCGCGAACTCGGTGCGAAGGGTCTCGATAGCAACCTGATCGTCGGGGAACGTCAATGCCACGCCGACCAGTCCCTCGCCGTCGAACTTGGCCCCTTTGGTTGCCAGATATTCCGACAGCTTTTCTGCGAGTCGTTCGGTGAAGATCGTTGCGCCGGCCTTCGCAGTCTCCGGCAACACAACAACCAATCTATGTTTGTGCCCGTCGCGTGCGTGCACGGCCCGATCGACGGTCCTGACGCTCGCTCGCAGCATGCGGCCGAGTTCACGCAGGACGCGATCGCGCTGTCGCCGACCCAGCTGGTACAGCGTGTCTGCCGGGATGTCCACCAGACTGATGGAGAAGATGGACTGGTACCGATCGGCTCTCGAAACTTCGAGTTCAGTGTCTTGGACGAAAAAACGCGCGTTGAACAGTCCGGTCGTGTCGTCGATCTGATCGTAGAGCTCGAGCTTCCCGAGCGACCCCTGCAGCTGCTTGTTAGCGAACCCCCCGATGAGACCGAACGCGAGATAGGCAACGGCCCGCGATGCGATCAGGCCCGCGAATCGATCTGCTCCCACTGCCTCGATGGCCGGATACCGGAGCAAGGTGTAGATGACCACCGAAAGCACGGCAGCGATGAAGCCGCCGGGCGCGTTCCAGAACACGAACGCAACGAAAACAGGGATGAACAGGAGGATCCCGGCGACCTCTACAGGGTCCACACGCCGGACGTACATGACAACCGTAGTCAGTAGGAGTACGACCAAACCGCCGGCGAGAAGGAAAGATCTCGCACGTTGGTAGCTCATTCGGCTTAGAGTTTGTGCCATGCCGTCGATCCTAAGGTCTCGCCTCGCGCTTTTCGCGATGCTAGGTGCGTTTCTTATACCGATCAGCACCTCGTCGCTGCGAGGGCTAACTCACGTGCTCGTGTGTGAGGAGAGGGTACGACAGCCCTTCACGATGGTCGTGCCCAAGGATGGAAATCCTGAATTGCTTTCTTCCCTGCGGATCACCCGCGCCGAGCAGAAGGGCGAGATCTGTGGCGGATTATCGATCGATCCACGAGCCAAAGGCGATGGCCCTGGTGTCGTCCAATTCATATTGCCTGTGAGCAATCAAACCGACCTCACCTGGCGGGGAACGATCAGCCTCCAACTCGGGAAGACCCGCATCCCAGTCGAGATCGGCGAGGTGGGACCGGGGGAAACCGTCTCGGATACGGTCCGCCTCAACCTCGACGAGGGCACCCACGAGATCGAAGGTTCGCTCCTGATCGGTCCCTAGTACCCTCGACGGAAGGCCGTCGAGTTAAGGAGAAGCCGATGCCTAAGTACCTCTTGAAAGCTGCTTACGGGCCGGATGGTGTGTCCGGAGTGATGAAGGAGGGTGGCACCGGCCGGCGTGACGCCGTCGAGAAGTTGGTAGCGAACCTCGGCGGATCGCTCGAGTCCTTCCACTTCGCTTTCGGAGACGTCGATGCATACGTCATCGTCGACCTTCCCGACAACAAGACGGCTGCCGCGGTCGCACTGACCGTCAATGCGAACACGGCTGTTGGCGTCGAGACGATCGTGTTGATGACCCCCGAAGAGGTCGACGAGGCCACCAAGACGTCTGTGGATTACCGAGCCCCGGGGGCCTAGCCTTCTTATAGGTCGGGCATCCCCTCGAACGTGGTCGAGGGGTCGGCATAGAGACGACGCGGAATACGTCCAGCGCTATGTGCAAGCCGGCCGGCTTCGACCGCCTTGCGCATCGCTTCGGCCATCGCGGCAGGTTGCTGAGCACGGGTAACGGCGCTCGCCAGCAGGACGGCATCGCACCCGAGTTCCATCGCGAGAGCCGCGTCCGAAGCGGTGCCGACGCCGGCATCCAGGATGACCGGCACCGTCAATCGGTCGACGATGATCCGGATGTTGTACGGGTTCAGGATCCCCATGCCGCTTCCGATCGGCGATCCCAGTGGCATGACGGCGGTGCAACCTTCGTCCTGCAGACGCTGGGCCAGGATCGGATCAGTGTTCGTGTAGGCAAAGACCTTGAAGCCATCACCAACAAGCGTTCGGGCCGCGTCGAGTAGCTCGACCCCGTCGGGCAACAAAGTTCTGTCGTCGCCGATGACCTCGAGCTTCACCCAGTCGGTCTCGAACGCCTCTCGAGCAAGTCTCGCTGTCATGACCGCATCGTGTGCAGTGAAGCAACCTGCGGTGTTGGGAAGAACGCGGACGCCGACCCTCTCGAGGACGTCGACGAGTGACCCGCGAGCGTTGGGGTCTATCCGCCGGAGGGCGAGTGTGGCTATCTCGGCCCCCGAAGCGATCAAAGCCTGCTCCAAGGCTTCCAAGCTCCGCGCTCCGCCCGTTCCCACGATCAAACGAGAGGAGAATGACTCGGTACCAACTACGAAGGGGTCTTCCATCACCCTCCCCCGATCGCGGCCAGCACCTCGACCTTGTCGGCCTCGTTCACCGTTCTGAGCGACCACTCTCCCCTCGGAACGACCTCGCCGTTGATCGCGACGGCGATGCCACGGCCGGTGGCCTCGCGGCCGGTGGTCGCGACGACTTCGGCAACCGTCGCTCCCGAAGCCAGCGAGACCGATTCTCCGTTGAGGACGATATTCATCTGACCCTTTCCTTCATGTCGCTGAAACGCTGTGGCGAGAACGCCGCCACGCTGTCCGGCACGCGATCGCTTGTGATCATCGCCGCGATCGCTTCCGCCGTTATCGGCGCCAAGAGGACGCCGTTACGGAAATGACCGGTGGCGAAGAGAAGGCCGTCGATCCCGGAATGCCCGATCGCCGGGGCGTTGTCCGGGGTGGCGGGGCGTAAACCCACCGCGTGCTCCATGAGATCGAGTTCGAGGATGCCGGGCAATATCTCGTAAGCATCCCGCAACAAAAGGTAGACGGCTTCGGCGGTGACCCTTAGATCCATTCCCTGTTCTTCCATCGTGGCGCCGACGACCAATCGGCCATCAGCGCGCGGGACGAGATACACGTCGAGTCCCCGGACGTTGTGGGCAGCCACCGGTTGGGGGCCGCGAAGGTGCAACAACTGACCTTTCACCGGACGGATGGGAGGTGCAACGCCGGCCGGAAACTGGATCTGGTGGGTCCAGGATCCTGCGGCGATCACGACGGCAGTGGCACCGACGATTCCGTTGCGTTCGGTTGCAACGCCAACTACACGAGCTCCATCGTTTTCGACGCCCACGACTCGATCGGCCAGCAGATGAACACCTGACCGGTCACAGGCTCTTCGCAAGGCCTCCAGCAGGGCCCGGTTGTCCACCTGATGGTCGCCGGCCACGAATATTCCGCCTCTTGTCCGCGGAGACACCCCGGGAAGAAGCGTCCGGCAGTCCGCAGCCGACAGACGCTCCGCCTCGAGCCCCAACTTGCGTTGGAAAGCGTGGAGATCCACGAGAGCGGTGTAGTCGTCCGCATCGCGCGCGACTATCAACGTCCCCGTCCTTCGGTATCCGACGTCGATCTCCGTCTGGTCCTCCAGCTCGGACACGAACGCCGGATAACGGTCCGCGGACAGGAGATTTAGAGCGAGCAATTCTTCCTCGCCATAATGCAGCTCGGTCACCGGGGCCAACATCCCCGCGGCCGCCCACGAAGCCCCCCGGCTGCCGGAGTCATCGACGACTGCCACATCCAGGCCTTCGGCCGCGCAACGCCACGCGCAAGCCAAACCGATCACGCCGCCTCCGGCGATGACTGCATCTGGTGAATCGATGATCGACCTCCCCACGCCGGCGTTACCCGGTTCGGGTCGTGCGGGTCGCGAGCGGTGCGGCTCGCCTCTCAGCCCGGTCCTCCGAGCTCCCCGGTTACGCCATCCAGTATATGAGCGGCGTTTCCTGCAAGGACCCCTCGGGTAAGACCTAGAGACAGGCAAAACAAGGAGGACACGATGCCCGACACCGGACCAGAAGCAGGCGTCAAAGGAATCGTCGAAGACGTCAAAGGCAAGGCAAAGGAAGTAGCAGGCGAGGTCACCGGCAACGCTCGACTCGAGCGCGAGGGCGAGGCGCAGCAGTCGAAAGCCGAGGCTCAGCGTGAGGTAGCCATCAAGGAAGGCGAAGCCGAGAAGGCCAGGGCCGAAGCCGAGATCCAGGAAGCACAGCAGAAAGCGAATCAGTAGTCAGGTAACGGAGCCAGTTGAGGATCGTGAACGGTCGGCGGGTCACCGCCGGCCGTTTTGCGTCCCTAGCCCGTTTGCTCCTTCGCTGACGGCCGAGCCCGTCAGCGTTCGAATCGGTTCTAGTCGCCTTCCAGATCGATCGGTTTGAGATCCTCGATCGCCGGTCCGTTGACGACGTGCCCTTCGTGGTCGAAGCGGGACCCATGGCAAGGGCAGTCCCAGGTCTTGTCTCCGGTGTTCCATTGGACGATGCAGCCGAGGTGGGTGCATACGGCCGAGAAGGAATGCAACTCACCGGATTCGTCGCGATAGGCAGCCACCTTGGACAAACCGTGGGAGACCACGGCTGCTTCGCCGGGAGTGATGTCATCGACATCCTTGAGCGAAGGCGCTCTGTCCACTAGGAACCGAGTCCCAACCTTGACGTTTTCGGCGACCGACTCCTTGATCTGATGGACGTTTACCCGTTTGGCATCAAAGAAATTGCTCCAAGGATTCTCACGGCCCAGGATCTGATCGCTGATGATCTGGGCCGCCGAAACCCCCGCGGCCAGGCCCCACTTGCCGAAGCCGGTTGCGACAAACACATGGTCGGAGACGTGAGTGAAACGGCCGATGAACGGCACCTTGTCCACCGACACGTAATCGTGCGTGGACCAACGATGCGGATACGCCGCCACACCCCACCAACGATGGCCGAACTCCTCGAGCTCTTCGTATTTCTTTGCCGTTTCCGTCTCGGCCCCCACGCGGTGGCCGTTACCACCGACCAGCAACAGTCTTTCGTCCCGGTCCTGGATGGTCCGGATCGACCGTGTCGATCTACCCGTGCTGATGTACATCCCTTGCGGCATCACAGACTCGTCGATCGCACCGGCGATCGCATAGGAGTTGTACGGATGTGCTTTAGCGAAAAAGAGTCCCCGGTCGAAGACCGGCATGTGTGTGGCGAGGACTACGTCGGTCGCCGAGATGATGCCGAATTCCGTCACTACCTTGCAAGGTTCTCCTTGCCTCAGCCCCGTTGCGGCGGTGTGAGCGAAGACGTGAGTGCCGTCACCAGGGAGCTTCTCGGCGAGAGCAAGCAGGAACCGCCGTGGGTGGAACTGGGCCTGACCGTCGAAACGCACCGCTCCGACAACGGGAAACGGGAGATCGAGGTCTGTGACGAACGCCGCGGGCAAGCCTGCGGCCCGCGCGGCATCGGCTTCGGATCTCAGCTCGTCGAGTTTGTCCGCTTCTTCGCTGTAGACGTAGTGGGGTTTGCGTTCGAAGCCGCATTCGATGCCGTCGCTCTCGGTGCGAGCGGCTATCCAGTCGATCCCGGCCTCGTTTGCAGCTCCATAGATGTGGGCCCCGTCGACCCCGAAACTTTTTGTCAGGTGCTCGTAGATGATTCCGTGACACGAGGTGAGTTTTGCGGTCGTGTGGCCCGTCGCTCCTTGCACGAGCTTGCGTGCATCGATGAGTGCAACCGTCTTGCCGGACTCCTTCAGCAGCGTCGCGACGACGATTCCAACGATCCCGGCCCCCACGACGACGACATCTACTACGAGGTCGTCGCGTTGAGCGGGGAAATCGGGCCCGGGTGCAGAGGACACCCAATAAGACTCTGTTTGGGCCGGCATATGACGACCCTACGGCGTCAGAAGTGCTCGAGCTCCCGCAGGACTGAGCCTTCTTCCAGGTCGAGCTTCTTGAGAAGATGCACCACGGTCCCGTTGTCGGGCGCGGACACGAATTCCAGACGATCGACCAAAGCTTGCATCAAGAAGATCCCCCGGCCGCCCTCCGCCGTCATGCTCAAGTCGGAGGCCTCGTCCGTCTTCCGGTCCGAATCGAAACCATCACCCGAATCCACCACCCGGATGGAACAAGCCTCCGGTCCGACCTCGACTTGAACCTCGTACTGGTCGCTCGTGTTCTCCACGTGCTTAAGCACATTCGTGCATGCTTCTGAAGTCGCAACCTCGATGTCCTGCACACACTCCTCCTTGACCCCCAGGAGACCCAAGGCATCACGGGATACGCGCCTGACTATGGGAACGGTGGACGCGTCACGCGGCAAGCAAAGTGAGAATGTGATTTGCATCTAACTTAGAGATTCCCTAAGTGCCCTCGACTAAAACCCGAGCAGGCGGCGAAATCAGCGCAGAACAGCTGTCAGAACCTCTAAAGCTCGGTCGATGCCTGACTCGCTTACATCCCGGTGAGTGACCAAGCGGATCAAGGAGCCGGGGGCGCCGTTCGCCAGCACACCCTCTTTCTTGAGCGCCGCTGCAACCTCGGGGGCCTGGCGACCGAAAGGTTCCAGATCCAGATAGATCATGTTCGTTTCGATAGCCGCAACATCGATGCTCGATGGATCTAGGTCTGCGAGGCCGTGCGCAAGCCTTTGCGCATTGGCGTGGTCCTCGGCGAGCCTATCGACACCAGTTTCGAGTGCAACACGAGCCGCGGCAGCGATAACGCCGACCTGTCTCATCCCTCCGCCGAGTCTCTTCCGGAGGAGGTGAGCTCGTTCAACGACCTCTGCGCTCCCCACGACCATCGAGCCGATCGGTGCACCCAACCCCTTGGAGAAACAGAACGTCACCGTGTCGGCGCATGCGGCCCACTCGCGAGCCGGGACCCCGCTGGCGACCTGGGCGTTGAACAACCTGGCTCCATCGAGGTGAACGTTTGCGCCCCCGTCGCGCGCAACCTTGGCGATCGCCTGCGCCTCGTCAAGCGGGAAGACCCGGCCCCCAGCGTTGTTGTGCGTGTTCTCGAATGCAACGACAGCCGTACGCGGATTGTGTTCGGTGCCCGGCCTGATCGCTCCGGCTACCTGATCGGCGGCGATGACGCCGTTCACTCCCGGGATGGGACGCGCCACGAGCCCGAGATGAGCAGCTACCGAGCCGCCTTCATAGTGGAGGAAGTGAGCCCCGGCCTCACACAGAACCTCGTCGCCCGGCCGGCTGAGTGCTCCGAGTGAAACCTGGTTCCCCATCGAGCCCGTCGGCACGAATAACCCCTTCTCCTTGCCGAGAAGATCGGCTGCGTATTCCTGGAGCGAGTTGACGGTCGGGTCGTCGCCGTAGACGTCGTCTCCGACCTCGGCAGTGGCCATCGCCCGGCGCATCTCCGGCGTCGGCTTGGTAACGGTGTCGGAACGCAGGTCGACTAGCTCTGGCATGCGGCCAAGGATAGATGGCGCGTAACCGGTGCCCGGTCCACTAACCGAAGAACACCTCGGCCGTTTGGTAGAGGCTCGGATCGAGCGTCTTCAGCTCACCCACCGCATCGCCGATGGGCACTCGCACGATGTCCGTCCCCTGCAAAGCAACCATCAGGCCGTAGTCCTCTTCGTGAGCAGCGTCGATCGCATCGATGCCGAAACGTGTAGCCAAGACCCGGTCGAAAGCCGTTGGAGTACCGCCGCGCTGCACGTGGCCGAGGATCGTGACACGCGTTTCGAACCCCGTCCGCGCCTCGATCTCGTGTTCGAGCATCACACCGATGCCACCCAATCGAACGTGACCGAAAGCATCGGTCTGTTCCTCCTGCGTGGATTCGGTTCCCTCCTCTGGCCGCGCTCCTTCAGCGACCACGACGATCGAGAAGAACCTTCCCTTCTGATGACGATGCCGGATGTGCTCGCACACTTGCTCGATGTCGAAGGGACGTTCCGGAACGAGGATGGCGTCCGCTCCCCCGGCGATCCCGGCATACGTAGCGATCCAACCCGCGTGCCGGCCCATCACCTCGAGAACGATGACGCGGTTGTGAGACTCTGCGGTCGTATGCAGCCGGTCGATAGCGTCCGTGCATATCTGCACCGCCGTGTTGAATCCGAACGTGAAGTCCGTCGCGTTGAGATCGTTGTCGATCGTTTTCGGGACACCGACGACATTGACGCCCTCGGCGGACAGCTTGTCCGCCACCCCCAGGGTGTCTTCTCCTCCAACCGCGATCAGGCACTTGATGTGCTCCGCGTCCAGGTTCTCCTTGACGCGTTCGACCCCGGCCTCTTCCTTGAAGGGGTTCGTACGCGATGAGCCGAGGATCGTTCCACCCCGATGGAGGATCCCCGAGGTGTTATCCGGTGTCAGATGCATGACGTTGTTCTCGAGCACGCCGCGCCATCCATCGCGGTATCCGACGATGGCGTGACCGTACTGATTCACACCTTTGCGCACGACTGCCCTGATGACGGCATTCAAGCCGGGGCAATCCCCGCCTCCCGTCAGGATCCCGATCCTTGCCACGGCCGCCCTTTCACTAGTCAGAGCCCGGTGCCAATCTTTCCCTTTTCTGGCGATCTCCTCAATCCGGGCACTTTTGCGACGACAATATGACGATGAACCACAGCCGCTGGAGCGGAAGCATCATCGCGCTCGCTATCTCTATCTCTGCCGTGGCCTCAGGGACGGCGGGGGCCACCGACATCGAAGAGTTGCGGGACCGGGCTCAACTGCTGGGAGACCGGGTCACCTCTCTGGAAGAAGAGCTGGCCACACTGACGGAACGGGAAGCGACTCTTCGCTCCAACATGGATCGGACGAGCGCTGCCATCGGGGTGCTCGAGCTCGAGAAACACGAATTGGATGCACGCTACGGCGCGGCCGAGGGTCGTTTCATCGCCCGGGCGGTCGAGGCCTACAAAGCGGGACCGACCTCCAAAGTCGAGCTGTTGCTCGGAGCCCGATCGATGTCCCAACTCCTCACCGTGGCCGAGGCCCAGGTGCGCGCAGCGGACAAGGACTCGCGTTTCCTCGATGAGCTCGAAGACGCTCGGCTGGATGCGGACGTCAAACAAGAGCAGATCGATCGACAGAAGCAGAACATCATCCGCGCACATGCACTGATCGATGCAGTAGTAGGCGAGGCGCAGACGCGAGTGGACGAACGACGAGCCATCCTGGACGAGATCGTTGCCGACATCGAAACGCTCGAGGAGCAGGCCCGGTTGGCCGCCGCATCGGCGGCGCGGCCCTCAGAAGCCTTGCTGCGGTTGCTTGCTCCTTCTGGTCCGGCTCCCGACATCCCCAAGGGGTTCGCAGGCACCGGCGTCTCGTTCGAAGGTGTTGCTTCCTGGTACGGCCCCGGTTTCGAAGGCAACCACACGGCCAGCGGGGACGTCTTCGACTCCGACCTCTACACCGCCGCCAGTCGCGACTTGCCGCTGGGCACTTGGTTGTTCGTTACGTATGGGGGCCGCGGGGTGGTCGTGCTCATCAACGATAGGGGCCCCTACATCGATGACCGCGTGCTCGATCTGTCACGAGCCGCAGCGGAAGCGATCGGTATCAGTGGCCTTGGTTGGGTCCAAGCGGAGCTCTTGATCCAGACGTAGGCGTCGCCCGTCAGGTGCTGTTCCGCGCCGCCTGGGGTTGGAGGAGTTTGACGAGCAACACGGTCGTGCCCTGGGGACTGAATCTGATGTCGACGTTGTCCATCAGCTGTCGCATCATCTTCAGGCCATAGCCGCCATCCCTTTCCTCTTTGTCCGGAGGGCCGTCGGGCGGCTTCGAGGGTCCATGGGCAGCGAAGTCGCGGATGGTGAATCGGGCTTCTCCCCGATCGATCTCCCAACTGATCTCCGGATCGGGTCCCCCATCCCCCCTGCCGTGAACGAGCGCGTTCGTGCACGCTTCGGTGACCGCGACTAGACAATCGAAGGATTCGGAAGCGGGAGCCTCGACATCTCTCAGCTCGGCGCGGATCAGCTTCCTGATCCCAGACAGGCTCGACTTGTCGGCCAATGGGTGGACCTGCACGCCTCTATTCTGCTCACTTCAGAGGAACCGAAACTGGCACCGGAGGTTAATAAACCGATATGGCGGCATTTGTCCTATCGATTGATGCTGGAACGACCGGGATCACTGCCCTCGTGATCGATCAGGCGGGCGCGGTCAAAGGCCGCGCCTATTCGGAGTTCGCCCAGCACTACCCACACCCGGGTTGGGTCGAGCACGACGCTGATGAGATCTGGCAAGTGACCAAGACGGTCTTAAGCCGAGCCCTTGACGACGCCGGCGCCGGACCGCCGGACATCGCCGGGATCGGCATCACGAACCAGCGGGAAACGACCGTTCTGTGGGAACGGGAAACCGGTCGCCCGGTTGCCCCGGCGATCGTCTGGCAATGTCGGCGCTCGACCGCGATCTGCGAACGGTTGAAGGCCGAGGGACTCGAACCCGATCTCCGTTCGCGCACCGGGCTGGTGCTTGATCCCTACTTCTCTGCCAGCAAGATCGTCTGGTACCTAGAGGAGATAGACGGCTTGCGAGCACGAGCCGATGCCGGCGAGATCGCTTTCGGAACCATCGATTCATGGCTGATCTGGAACCTGACCGGCGGCGAGGTCCATGCGACCGAGCCATCCAACGCCTCGCGCACGATGCTCTGGACGCTCAAGGATGCTGCGTGGGACAACTGGATCCTGGAACAACTGGATATCCCGGCGTCACTCCTTCCCGAGGTCTTGCCGTCGAGTGGGCGTTTCGGTGTCACCACGGGGGATGTCCTGGGGGGCCGCGAGATCCCCATCTCCGGCGTCGGAGGCGACCAGCAGGCGGCCCTCTTCGGCCAAGCGTGTTTCGAACGCGGGATGGCCAAGAACACGTACGGCACCGGCTCGTTCGTTCTTATGAACACCGGTGACAAACCCACGCTCTCGGCCAGCGGGCTCCTAACGACCGCCGCGTGGAACATCGGGGATGGGTTGAAGTACGCGCTCGAAGGAAGCATCTTCGTCACGGGGGCAGCGGTGCAATGGCTCCGCGACGGGCTGGGAATCATCGAAGAGGCGTCCGAGACCGGGCCGCTGGCGGAAACAGTGCCGGACACGGGCGGCACCTATCTGGTCCCGGCATTCGTCGGTTTGGGCGCGCCGCATTGGGACCCATATGCACGAGGCGCATATCTCGGGATCACTCGAGGCACAACGAAGGCGCACCTCGCTCGCGCTGCCGTCGAAGCAATGGCTTACCAAACGAGGGACGTCGTAGACGCCATGACGAAGGATGCGGGAGTCAAGCTCGCGGAGCTGCGGGTGGACGGCGGCGCTAGCGCCATGGACCTGTTGTGTCAGTTCCAGGCCGATCAACTCGGCGTCCCGGTACGTCGACCGGCGAATCTCGAAACGACCGCACTGGGGGCCGCGTACCTCGCCGGGTTGGCTGAAGGCGTGTGGTCGTCGACAGACGAGATCCAACAACACTGGAGGTCCGACTCAGATTTCGAACCGAACGCGTCACGCACGCAAGCAGATGACCTCTACGAGGGTTGGCTCCGAGCGGTCGAGCGAGCGAAGGGCTGGGCGACCTAACCGACCAGAGCCTCCTCCGACAGGGTGATGTCGTCCTCGACCAAGCGGGTCGGCTCCGGCAGAACCTCCGTCGCCGAACGGGATGCATATTCGTCCACGTACTCTTGGCCCGACAGCTGCATGATCTCGTACATGATCTCGTCGGTTAGCGACCTCAAAGCCATGCGGTCATCTTCCTTGCCCGCGTAGCGACTGGTGTCGATCGGCTTTCCGAATCGCACGCGCACCTCGATGCGGCCGAGGACGCGAGGGAACTTCGCATCTTTGGGGAAAACGACGTCCGTGCCGATGAGGCCGATCGGAACCACGGGCACCCCGGCCTGCAACGCCAGTCGAGCGACGCCCGTTCGGCCACGATGCAGACGTCCATCCGATCGGGTTCCTTCTGGGTAGATGCCGAGGAGCATGTCGTTATCCAACACACCGAGCGCGGTATTCAGCGCTGCCTCCGACTTCTCGCCGCCGGCCCGGTTCACTGGGATCTGTCCCGCCATCCGGAAGAACCATGCCGTCTTCCACGACTTGAAGTAGTCGTCCTTCGCCAGATACGTGATCTTCCGGCGGTTCACGACCAGCGGTATGAAGAAGGAATCGAGGAACGAGACGTGGTTCGCGGCGATGATCGCGGCACCCTTCTTGGGCACGTTCTCGAAGCCCTCCACGCGGATGCGGTAGACCGCACGCAGGATCGGCTTCAGGATGCCTTTCAGTACCCAATACATCATTGTTAGACCTCGAACCCCCCGGTTGTGGGACGCGGCGAACCTGACCTTCCCGTTCGCCCCGCTTCACGACACCACGATGGTGGAGAATCGTCAAGCGAACGTGAGGTGACGACACGCTGAATAGGGAGGCGCGCTTGCAAGAGTTGAAAGTTTTGGAGGGGGCCGAAGAGTTCACCCTCGGCTCGGGCCGAACGGGGGCCCTGCTGATCCATGGGTTCACGGGAAGCCCTCAAAGCATGCGCCCGTTGGGCGAGCATCTTGCCGCTACCGGTCTTTCCGTTGTGGGCATCCGGCTGCCGGGCCATGGAACTACTTGGGAGGACCTGAACATTCGACGAGCCTCGGATTGGAGGCTGGCCGTGGATGAAGCCATGGACAAGATGAAAGCGGCCCACGATGAAGTGTTCGTGGTCGGGCTCTCTTTCGGCGGGACGCTCTCGCTCGACCTCGCCGAGCGTCGCCCCGGGGACGTCGCTGGGTTGGTCACCCTAGGGGGCATGGTTCACAACAACGACCCCCGGCGATTCTTCGCCCCGGCGATCCGGTTCCTTGCGAAATCACTTCCCGGCGTGGGAAACGACATCTGCGATCCCGATGCGCGTGAGCTCTGCTACGACCGTCTACCCACCTCGGCTGCCTACGCGGTCCTGACCTTCACCAAACAGGTCCGGGCCAACCTGAACAAAGTAACCTCGCCGATCCTGGTCATGCACGGACGCAACGATCACACCGTGCACCCCGGTAACGCCACGATGATCCAGGAAGGGGTGTCCTCCAAAGACAAGGAGCTCGTCTGGGCCGAACGGTCGTACCACGTGATCACGCTCGATTACGACCGCGATGAGGTCTGGTCGCGCACTTCGAGGTTCATCGATGAACGGGCTCGCAGTGCCGTCTGAGAACGTCACGCTCGAAGGCCACATCATCGATGCATTGACTCTTCCGGCGGTCCTCGACGAGATAATCGCTTCCGCCGCCACGTTCGAGATCGTCGAGATGCGCGTCGGAACGAAACATGAAGACCCCTCGTTCACACGGATAAAGGTCACGGCGGACTCCGAGGAGGAGCTCGCAAAGGTCATCGACCGCCTGCGGCGCCACGGAGCGAATCCGGAGACCGTCGAGGATGCAACGTTGTCCACCGCTGATGTCGATGGGTCGTTCCCCGAAGGCTTCTATTCGACAACGAACCTCGAGACGCACATCCGGCTCGAGGGGAAGTGGATCCCCGTTGCGCATCCAGAGATGGATTGCGGGATCGTCCTCGATATCGATAAGGCGCGGACCATCCCCATGAGCGAAGTTCGAGCCGGGATGCAGATCGTGATGGGCGGTCTCGGGATCCGGGTGACCCCGCCGGAACGACCGCGAGGCGACGACCGCCAGGCGTTCGAGTTCATGGCATCTGACATCTCCTCTGAGAAACCCAAGTCGCTGCTCGTCGACCAGGTGGCCCAACAGATGAGAGACGTCAAGGCTTCCGGTAAGAGGATCCTCTGGGTGGCCGGCCCCGCGATCGTCCATACCGGCTCGGCCCCCGACCTTTGCGCACTGATCCGGGCGGGTTACGTGGACGCCCTGTTCGCCGGCAATGGAGTTGCCGCGCACGACATCGAATCGAACATGTTTGGAACGTCGCTTGGTGTGTACCTCCACCAAGGCATCCCTGCCGAACATGGTCACGAGCATCACATCCGAGCGATCAATGAACTCCGGCGGCACGGTTCCTTCAAGGCAGCGATCGATGCCGGCATCTTCTCCGACGGCATCGTCTTCCATCTCGTCAAACGCGGTGCGGGATACCTGTTCGGAGGCAGCGTCCGCGACGACGGTCCCCTACCCGAGGTGGTCACCGACATGCTTCAGGTGCAAACAGGCTTGCGCAAGCTCATCTGGGGATCCAGCGATGATGATCTAGTCGGCTTCTGCATCGTGGTCGGCACGATGCTTCATGGCATCGCCACCGGGAACTGCCTGCCGGCGTCGGTTCCTCTCGTTTGCGTAGACATCAATCAAGCGACGGTTACGAAGTTGATGGATCGTGGTTCGTTCCAATCGATGGGGATCATCACCGACGTGGGCTTGTTCATACGTGAACTAGCGGAGCGCCTGGCCCCCGACGAGATAAAACCCGTCTCTTGAAAGTCAGTCCCTCCTCCGCCCCCGGTCGTAAAATCGATGGATGAAGGACCGGAAGCTCACCCGTCGGGGCTCCAAACGCCGAAGCCAGATCTTGGAGGCAGGCGGTCGCCTGTTCGCCGAGCAGGGCTATCACGGAACGACGGTCGGCGACATCTGCGACACCGTCGGTGTCGGTAAAGGCGTCTTCTACTGGTACCTCCGCTCGAAGGAAGCGCTCTTCTCCGAGCTTCTTCAGTCCTCTCTCCTTCAATTGAGGCGCGCACAGCAGGCCGCGATCGCCGAGGTCGATGATCCAGTTGCGCGGATCGAGCAAGGCATCAGAGCCTCGATCGAGTTCTTCCGAGAAGACCCGGGGTTCCTCGCCTTGATCCGCACGGCCGGGCGCTACGACGAGTTCGTGGGGCTCGTGGAAGCGGGACAGCAGATCGTGGTTCAGGACACAGCAACGCACATCAAAGAAGGGATGTCACTAGGCGAGATCAGAGACGGGGATCCCGAGTTGATGGCACACGGGATCCTCGGCGCGATCTTTCATTTCGTAGAGACCTACTTTCCTCCCGCGGTCGCCGAAACGGAGAAAGCCCTCGATCGTCCCGAATTGGCCGACGAGGCCGTGGCGTTCTGTCTCAGCGGGCTGCTGAGGCGTTAGGCGGTCGGCGGTCCGTCGCTCAACACCTGTCTGATCCCCCGGATCGCCTGACGGATCCGTTGTTCGTTCTCCACCAACGCAAAACGAACGTAGGGATCTCCGGCAACACCGAAACCGACACCCGGTGAGACGGCCACTTTCGCTTCCCGCACCAGGTGCTTAGAGAATTCCAACGAGCCCATCGCTTGGAACTCCTCGGGGATCTTGCTCCACACGAACATCGTTCCTTCGGGCTTGGGCGTATCCCATCCGATCCGGTCGAGGCTGTCGCACAACACATCGCGGCGTGCCCGGTAGATCTCGCGGATCTGCTTTGGCACATGTCCGCATTCGTTCAAGGCGATGATCCCGGCGATCTGCACGGGTTGGAAGACCCCGTAGTCGAGATAGGACTTGAGCTTCGTCAGGGCGCCGATGATCTCGGCGTTGCCGAGGGCGAACGCAAGTCGCCAGCCCGGCATCGAGTACGACTTCGACATCGAGAAGAACTCGACCCCCACCTCCTTCGCTCCGGGGACCTGCAAGAGCGACGGAGCACGCTCCTCCTCGAAGACAAGATCCGCATAAGCGAGGTCGTGAACGATGACGACGTTACGTTGACGGGCAAATTCGACCAATTGCTCGAAGAACCCCAGGTCGACGACCTTCGTTGTCGGATTATGCGGGAACGAACAGAGCACGACGCGCGGCCGTGGTTCGGCACTCTCGTAGGCAGAAACGAGATCCGTGAAGAAGTCCGAGTCTGTAGACAAGGGAACGCTCATCACGTTCGCACCGGCAAGGATCATCGAGTACGTATGGATCGGGTAGCTGGGCTCCGGCACCAACACCGAGTCGCCCGGCTCGAGGAGCACCCATGCGAGGTGCGACAGACCCTCCTTGGCCCCGATCGTCGCCACGACCTCCGTCTCGGGATCGAGCTCGATCCCCCACCCGCGCTCGTAAAGATCGCAGATCGCGGAGCGCAGTTTGGGGATACCCCGGGAAGACGAATACCGATGGTTGCGCGGATTGTCGGCAGCCTCCTTCAGCTTTTCCACCACCGCCTCGGGAGTGGGGATGTCGGGGTTACCCATCCCCAGGTCGATCACGTCCTCGCCGGCACGGCGCGCTTGCATCTTCAGATCGTTGACGATCGAAAAGACGTATGGCGGGAACCGCTCGATGCGCCGAAAATCCATAGCAGTCAACCTAGCAGTCGTCGATAAGCCGCTGGGTTAATCGTTGGGGTCGTCCAGGTCGGGTGTTGCGCCATCCCATCGCTGATGGTCACCAAGCATGAGAACTCCATCCTCGAGACGACCACTGACACAAACGATCCCCCCGTTGCCCAAACCTCTTATGCGAGCGGACCGCCGGTCGTCGTAGCCCAGAGCCTCAGCGCTCAACCACCGGATCGTGCCTCCGTGGCTCACCACCACGATCGTCGAATCCGGATGGGCCTTGACGGCGCGCTCCAACGCCTCCAGCGAACGTTTGCGAACCTGATGGGGCGTCTCCCCGCCCGGCCTCGCGTTGAAGTGGCGCGCCGGACCCCAGAGATCGGGCCAGCCAGCGCGGATCTCGTCGACGGTTAGACCTTCCCACTCCCCCTGATCGATCTCGCGGAAGTCCCTATCGACCGTCACCTCTACCCCATGATCCTTGGCGATCACCATCGCCGTGTCGTAAGCGCGCTTGAGATCGCTCGAGTAAACCGCCGCGATGTCCGTTTCGCTGAGCTCACCGGCCGCGTGCAGCGCCTGAGAGATGCCCTCGTCGGTCAACGCGATATCGGCGTGACCCTGGGCCCGCTTGTGCGTGTTCCACTCGGTAGCGCCATGTCTTACGAGCAAGATCCTGGTTATTGTCACTTTCCTCTCATCAGCCGAAAGGGGTCTCGGTGACCATACGCAAAACCCGTCATCTGGTCGTGCCACTTGCTTTGGTAATCGTCGCGTCCGCTTCCTTGATGTTGCCCGTGGCGGCTGCCAAGAAACAGCCCAAGTGCTTCGGGCGCACCGCGACCAAGGTCGGGGCCCGGAAAGCCGAGCTCCTGGTCGGAACTGCGAAAGCGGACGTGATCGTCGGTCGCGGCGGCGCCGATCAGATCGATGGTCGCGGAGGGAACGACTTGATCTGTGGAAACGGGGGCGGAGACATCGTCTTCGGTTCGACCGGAGACGATCGCATCGACGGCGGGCGCGGTGACGACACCCTCTTCGGTATGGAAGACGACGACCGGATCAAGATGGGCGGAGGTTTCTTCAACGGGGCTGTTGGGGGGCCCGGCAACGACCGCCTCACCGGTGGGAACGGCTTCGACCTCATCGCCTACGTCGATGCTCCCGGCTCGGTGAATGCCGACCTCGCGGCCGGCACCGCTACCGGTGAAGGCACCGACACCCTGGCCGACATCGATGGCGTTGTCGGCTCGGGCTCCAACGACACCCTCAGAGGAACGTCCGGGACCAACATCCTCCTAGGAGGCGGCGGCAATGACGCGATCTTCACCGGCGGCAACACCGGTGACCTGTCGACGCCGGCAACTGCCGCTCTCGACGTGGTCAGCGGTGACGGAGATCCACAAGCTCCTCCTGGAAACGACACCCTAAGTGGCGGAGCTGGGATGAACGTCCTCGACTACTCGTTCAGCGAGGCTGCCGTTCAAGTCGACCTGACTCTGGGGACCGCGAATGGCGAAGGACTCGACACGGTCACAGGATTCAATGTGGTCATCGGCAGCGAGTTCGACGACACATTGACTGGGAACGGTGAGGACAATGGGTTCCAGCCTTTCCTCGGTAACGATTCGATCGACGGAAGCGGAGGGGCAGACACGCTGATCCTCCTGTCGGCAACGGAAGGGGCGACCGCGAACCTCGCTACAGGGAGCTCCAGCGGCGACGGCACGGACACCTTTAGCTCCATAGAGAACCTGTGGGGATCGGCCGGACCCGACAACCTCACCGGAGACATGGGGCAGAACGCGATCTACGGACTCGATGGCGCAGACCGGATCGGCGCGGGAGCCGGGGACGATCGCCTCGACGGCGGGGATGGCATCGACGCCCTGGACGGAGGCGATGGCAATGACAGTTGCACGACCGGAGAGACCGTCGCGAACTGCGAGCTGGCCGCGGCCGGCACCAGACGGCTTTTGCAGACTCAGTCGATTACGAACCTGCGCAAGCGCAGGGCGTTCAAGACCACGCTGATCGAGGAACCGGCCATCGCCGCAGCAGCGATCATCGGGTCGAGCAGGCCAAAGGCCGCCGCCGGGATCGCGATTATGTTGTAGAAGAAGGCCCAGAAGAGATTCTGCTTGATGTTCCGAAGGGTTCGGCGCGATAGGTCGATTGCCGCCGGAATGAGTTTCGGATCATCACCCATCACGGTGATATCGGCCGCTTCGATAGCGACATCTGCCCCGGCCCCCATGGCTATCCCCAGATCCGCTTGCGCCAACGCGGGGGCATCGTTGATCCCGTCACCGACCATCACGACGCGCTCAGAGGCCGACTGAAGTTCTGTCACGACACGGATCTTGTCTTGCGGAAGCAGTTCGGCTTCGACCGTGTCCACTCCGACGGCAGATGCGATCCCGGCTGCCGCCCTGGCGTTGTCGCCGGTGAGCATCAACGTGCGCAAACCCTGGGCCCTCAGTCTCTTTACGGCCAGAGCTGCGTTTGGTCGCACCGTGTCGGCTAGGCCGATGATCCCCAGGACCCTCTCTGTGTCGGCAACCCACACGACCGTCTGCCCCTCCGATTCCAACCGCGTGGCCTCCTCGTCGATGCGCTGAGCGACCGTCATGGATCCGAGGTGACCGCGACGGCCCACGCGGATCGTCCGGCCATCGATCTGCGCCCGAACCCCAACACCCGCCTCGGACCGGAAATCCTGAGCCGTTGCAAGACCGATCCCCCTGCGCTCGGCCTCACCGACGATCGCTCGAGCTATCGGATGCTCGGAAGGAGACTCTGCCGCCCCGGCAACCCCGAGCAATCGCTCATCGGTTAGGTCGGCGGACGGGTCCGTCACGATCTCGGCTACCGACATGCGCCCCTCGGTCAATGTGCCGGTCTTGTCCAGAGCGGCCACCGTGATGCTCCCCGACCGTTCCAGCACCTCGCCGCCTTTGATCAGGATTCCCAGCGACGCACCGCGTCCCGTTCCCACCATCACCGCGGCAGGGGTGGCCAGTCCCATCGCACAAGGGCAGGCGATGATCAGCACGGCCACCGCGGCAACGAGTGCCTGTTGCACCGAGCCACCGGCGATGAGCCAACCCGCGAACGTGATGGCTGCGATGCCGAACACGATCGGAACGAATATCCCAGCAATACGATCGGCGAGGTGCTCGATCGGGGCTTTGCGGCCCTGGGCATCCTCTATGAGCCGCGTTATCTGAGCGAGAGCGGTATCTCCGCCAACCTTCGTGGCTTCCATAAGGACCGATCCCGAGGAATTGACGGTTGCACCGTAGACCTTCGCTCCGGGTTCCTTCTCGACCGGCACCGACTCGCCGGTCAACATCGATTCGTCTACCGCCGTTTGGCCTTCGACGATCACTCCATCGGTGGGGAACCTAGCTCCGGGACGTACGCGCAGGACGTCGCCGACCCGGACTTCGGAGATCGGAACGGTCTTCTCCCACCCGTTCTCGATCCGGATCGCATCTTTGGCTCCCAGTTCGAGCAATCGTTTGATGGCTTCCGACGCTCGACCTTTCGAGCGGTGCTCGAGGTACTTGCCCAGGGTCAAGAACATGATGATGACTGCGGCAGTTTCGAAGTAGACATCTCCGTGAGTCGTTAGCGAGTAGAACGAGAAGCCGATCGCCGCAAGGGTGCCGACCGCTACCAACGAGTCCATATTCAGCCCGCGATGTCTCGCCTGGTTCCACGCAGACTTCAAGAACTCACCCCCGGCCCAGAATTCGACAGGCAAGATCAGGGCGGCCTGCAGCCATCGGGACCACTGTGCTTGGTGATCAGCGAACATCGCCACGGTCACGATCGGGATGGTCAGGATCGCCGACACGACGAACCGGCGCCACGCACGCGCACTGAGCTCGTCCTCGCGGCCGAGAGCGATGCCGTGATCGTGCCCGCCGTGTCCACCATGAGAGGCACCGTGTTCGTCACTGCGTGGCAGCAACTCGTAACCAGTGGAAGCCACCGCTGCCTTCAGGGCATCGTTGCTTATCTCGGTGGGAGCGGTCACGGTTGCCCGCTCGGTGGCCAGATTGACCCCCGCCTCCACCACACCTGGGTGAGCGTTGAGCGCTTTCTGGACGCGGGCGGCGCAGGCCCCACAGTGCATCCCACGAACGTCGAAGCTGCGCGTGGTGGGAGATGTCGCTGGGCTCTTCTCCTCGATAGTCATGCCGCTACTATATACCCCCCGGGGGTATCTAGGGGAGGCGAGGCCCCACCTCTCCCAAGATCTCGTAGGCCTCCGGGTCCGCCGAGCCGGCCGGGGTAACGATCAAGTGCCCGGCCCCCGCGCCTACGAATTCCGCCAGCCTGGCGGCGAGCATGTCCGGCCCGCCCCACAACGTCTTTGTCGCATCGCGCGTGCCCAGCTTCTTTCGTGCGACATCGTCGGTCGCGCCGACGACACAGATCCCACCCCACGAAAGCTCAACGTCGCGGCCGTCTGCATATGCGAGCACCTGCTGCGCATCCCGAGCGAAGGTCCGAGGCGTTCCGGCCCATCCGTTCCAACCATCCGCTACGCGTCCTGCGGTCTCCAGCACGTCGTCCGCACGTCCCCCGACCCAGACCTTCGGTCGGATGTCCGGCTTGGGGCTCGGCACCAAACCGTCTGCGGGTGCAAAGCTGTCGCTGCTCGTGACCACATCGTCGTGGAGATAGTCATGCAGCAAGCCCACGGTAGCTTTCAGCTGGCCGATGCGATCCGCTCCCGCGTAGTAAGGAAGACCGAATGCCTCGTTCTCGTCGCGCGATGCAGTGTCTCCACTACCGATCCCCACTATCAGCCTGCCGGGAGCGATGGTGGCAACGCTCGCGATCATCTTGGCGAGCAAGGCAGGGTGTCGGAGGCTCGACCGCGTAACCAGCGTCCCGATGAGGATCTTCTCGGTCGCCCCCGCCAGGTAAGCGAGAGTGCTCCAGGCCTCGAGCACCGGGCGGTCGCGGCCCCCACTCAGAGGCCAGAGATGATCGAAGACCCAGATGGAATCCAAGCCCGCCGCCTCCGCGTGTCTGGCCCCATCGATCAGCTGAGCTCGGTCCTTGGTGAACTGCGGCAAGGTCGCACCCAACAGAACCTTGCTCATGCCGTGTTGACCATCAGATAGCGAACCAGGAATTCAGAGACGCCCGCCGATAGAACGGCCACGTAGAAGAGTCCCGTCGCGGACTGGATCGAGCGGATCTTTACGCACCGGCGGGCCGCCCAGATAACAACCGCGGTGAAGACGATCAGCACCAACCACGCTACATAGAAGGCGAGACCGAAGGACTGGCCGAACCCCGGAAGCCCCAGGACGGCTCCTTCCGTCTCCGCGCCTGCGAGACGAGGCGCGGCGACCAAGCCCAGCACAGCGGTACCCACCGCGCCGACCAGGGCCAGGTTCGTCAGGCGCGCCAGCGCGTCGGTTTTCAGACCCGGCTGGTTGAGATACCAGTGGCCCAGCATCATCCCGTTCATCACTCCACCGAGAAGAACCATGCCGCCGAGAAGCTCCAGTGCCGCCAGCCAACCCGGCCATCCGTCGATCAAGGTCCCCAACGACGCAAGTGCCACGGCGCCCATCACTCCCGCGGCCGCTCCGACCACAGTCCCCGGGAGATCGGTGTTCGAGTACTGCACGACGAGATAGGCCGCCGACAGAACGAGAAGCACGAGAAGCAGAGTCTTGGTGCTGCTATCCCCCGCCCCGAGTGCGGCCCGGCCGGTGAAGAAGGCGACCGCACTCAGAAAGAGCGTTATCCACGCGGTGATCCTGAAGTGTCCTCGCCGGATCTGATCCCATGACTGCGACCATGCACAAGCCGCCATCCAGCCGGCCGTCCATTCGATGAGTACGAGAGCGACGACGGCTTGAGCGCCGGTCACGTCTGGTTGAAACGCTTCTTCAACCACCCGGGAACGAAGGCCGTGGAGATATCGAGGATCTCTCGGACGATCTGGAGAACATCCCTGTCCCCATCCCAGTGACTACGCACCACTTCCTCGGGGACCCGATTCAGCATCTGGTCCAAGGCGAACGCAACGATGACAAGATCATCGAGTTGACCGATCCCCGGAAGGAAATCGGGGATCAGATCGATGGGGCTGGCCAGGTAAGCACCGAGGATCACAAGTGTTGCCTTGCTGCGCGCCGGTACACGGGGGTCCCTCGACAAGCGCCAGAGCAATTTGACCAGCCGAGGCGCGATCAGCAGGTATTCCTTGAGCTGCGTTTGGGGTGTAGATCGTTCCTCGATCGCCACTTAATTCTCCTTGTCGACCATCGCGAGGGCCAGCATCCCGGCCCCCATCACACCCGCATCGTTTCCTAGCGAAGTGACATCCAAACGAGCCGGCCGGCGACGTTGAGCCGTGAGCATGGTGGACAACCGATCTCGAGCCGGCCCCAGGAACGGCTCCCCAGCTCTGACAACGCTACCTCCGAGCACGATCGCCTCGGGCTCGAAAAGGTTCACAACGTTCGACAAGCCGACGCCCAGAGCGTTGCCGGCTCGTCGCAAAACAGCTCTCGCCGTCTCGTCGTATTCCCGCGCGGCTTGGGTCACATGCTCACCAGTGATCTCGCTCGCACTCCCGGCGAAAGCGAGGATCGACGAGGAAGGATCCTTCTCGACGGCCTCGCGCGCCCATCGCTCGATGGCGCCGCCGGAGGCAAACTGCTCTAGGCAACCCTTCAAACCGCACGGACAGTGAGGCCCGGAGGGATCGATCACCATATGACCAAGCTCGGCTCCGGCACCGTGCGCCCCACGCAATAGGTCTCCGTTGACGACGAAGCCGCTTCCCACACCGGTCCCCAGAGTGATGAACGCCAGGTTGGCTGCACCCTTTGCGCTGCCGAAGCAATACTCGCCCCAAGCTGCAGCATTCGCGTCGTTGTCGACCAGGGCAGGAAGAGAGGTGCGTGCGGTGAGCGCCTCGGCGATATGGGGGTCGTCGTAAACGAGGTTGGGAGAAAACGTGACCGATCCCTTCAAGGCATCGACGAAACCTGCCGCTCCCACGCCGATCGCTGCGATCGAGATGCTTTCTGCACTCGATTGTTCGAGGAGGGTCTCGACCACACCGATGATCCCTTTGGTTCCGGCCTGTGGATCGGTTGGGCGCTCGGCTCGAAGAAAGATCTCGCCGGTTCGCGAGATGACGCCGGCCTTCGTGGCCGTACCACCTACATCGACGCCGATCGCCGCAGTGTCATGCACGTTGTTAGAGGATATCCAGCGCCGGCTGCTAACCGATATCGATCCGTCGGACCTGGCCGCCGGAGGATTCCTCGGATGCCCGAGACTGTTGCTTCTCGGCCGCCCCGATCATCTCGCCGGCTTCCTCCAGCAGGAGCCCGAACGCCAGGATGAGCTCGCGGGCCGCCGAAGTCATGTGTTCGAGCACCTCCGGCTTCGTGTTGCGGACCACATTGATCGTGGCACAGATGGGGCAATAGGCGCAGTCCGATGAGTGTTCGTGACGCGATGCGAACAGGTCGCTGTATCGCGCTGCCCGTTCTTCGTCGTTCATGATCCCAGCCTTTGTTCGAAAACGATTTCCAAACGATCGTCGACCATTTGAGCGGAAGCGATGGGTCGCGTCGCGAGGGCCTTCGGCAGCATGATAGTCCGTCGGTAAGGACCTACCTTGATGAACAATTCGTCATTCTTGCAGGAGAGTTCGATCTCATCTTTGGTCGTAAACGGAAGATACAGAGACATCACGTACTCATCGTCACGCCGCTTGATCGTCATTGGTGAATCGCTGAACAGCACGCCCGCTGGGTCGGAATCACCGTAGATCTCCTCGCCCAGCTCCTGCAGCCTCTCTGCTCCGATCAGTTCCTGATCGCGCAGATGGGAGGTGAGCACGGGCACCGGTTGGAAGGACGCATGGATCTCGCCCAGGTGACCCGCTTGGATCTGCTTCCACCGGTCGAAGTAAGGATCGGAAACGGCCTCCGGCAGGATCCTGTTTGCAATGACCGCGTCCACGCGGTAACCGAAGAGGTTCAGGTAAGTGAAGGTTCGCTGTGCCTCGGCGATAACCATCTTCTCGGGATTGACCACAAGCCGCACCGACGTAGTAGTCGCGTCGATCAGTATCTTGCGCACCCCGTCCAAACGGTCGTAGAACCGACGAACGGCGTCGTAGACGTCGTTGTCGGGCAAAGGCAGGGACGTCATGTGTCGGGCGACCGGTCGCAAGGCACCCATGACGCGACGCTCGACCGGGAAGACCCGCTCCATGTACCACTGGATGACGTCGGGGAGAGAGAGCAACCGGAGCGTCTCACCGGTTGGTGCGCAATCGACGATCAAGACGTCATACGGGCCTTCGTCATGGTGCCGCTTCACGTCAGCTATCGAGAACAGCTCGTCCAATCCCGGGATGACCGACAGCTCCTCGGCCTCGATCTCGCCCAGTCCGGCCCACTTGAGGACCGCTATGGCGTGCTGTTGGATCTCGCGCCAGTTCTCTTCCAATCGCTTCTGCGGATCGATCTGCTCCGCCCACAGATTGTCTGCGACCTCGATCGGGTCCGATCCGAGTGGTTGGCCCAGAGCATCGGCCAGCGAATGCGCAGGGTCCGTCGACATGATCAGGGTCTTGCGACCGCTCGCAGCGATCTGGAGGGCGGTGGCGCAGGCGATCGTTGTCTTCCCTACTCCACCCTTGCCGGTAAAGAGAACTATTCGCATGCTCAGCGGGATTCAACCCGCTTCTTGAGGTCCTCGAGCGCTCCCTTGACGATCTGCTTCTCGGCTTGGCGTTTCAAGAATCCCGGCAACGGGAAGCCGGGGTCGATGGCCGTCTCGTAAGTGACCTCGGTCACGTCATCGAATTCGTCGAACGAATAGGAACCACTGAGCTCCTTGACGTCGCCGCTGTCGAGATCCCAAGAGAACGACTCGGGGGCATTCGAATAGTCGTAGGTGAGCGTGTAGGTAACTACCTTGACCTTCGCGTCCACCTCGTACCAAACTGATGTTGGTCGCCCTTCGGCGTCTCTCTCTTTGACCTCGACGTTCTTGATATTCGCGTTCCAGTCGGGGTAGGCCTCGAAATCGGTGGCTACCTCGAATATCTCCGCGCCGCTCGCGGCAACATCGATCGTGTCTTTCACTTTGTTCGCCATCCGCCCCCTCCTATCCCCTAGTCACGCGAGTGCGGGAATGCACGCTTCGTGCCCCTGAAGTACCCGACGTTCACACACCACGTCTGTCCGATGTACATGGACGACACGAGAGGCTGGTGCACGTGCCCGAAGTAAGCCCGCCTCGGCTGCACATCCCGGATGTAACGAAGTATGTCACTGCTACCCCGCTCCGACTTCTTCGCAAGGGTATCGAAGCACAACTCGGGCACCTCGGGGGGTATGTGGGTGCACAGCACGTCGCACTCGTCGAGGGCATCGATCTTCGCGGCCATCTCTTCCTCTGAGATCTCGCCTGCGACGTTGAGGGGAGTGGGTAGGGCTCCTCCCGCGAATCCAAACCTTTCGCCCTCCAAAGTGACCACTTGCCCATCGACCTCATGGACGCCTGGGTAGTTGTCGACGAACGAATGGGCAACGGCAGGGTTATCGACGTTTCCCAAAATGAGGTACGTCGGATCAACGAGGGAGGCGAACACCGTCTCGTACTGAGCGACGACTCGGCGACCGATCTCCGTCATGATCTCGTGCTCACGCCCTTCCGAACGCCGACGCATCAGCCCTCGCGCTTCCTCCACCTGCCCGGCCGTCCGTAGTCTCACGACCTCTTCAACATCCTTCACATCGAAGACCTCCGTCAGGATCCCGGTCATAGACGTGTAGTCGATGAAATTGATCAGGTCGCCTAGCAGCAAGAGCGTCGACCCCTCGGGCACCGCCTTCTTCAGGTCGTCGGCGGCCGCGTGGAGGTCGGATACGACGTAGATCGCCATACCGACATCGTAGGTGGGACCGACGCTATGTGCGAGAAGAGCTAGCCGGTGGCCTGGAAGCTGGCGCCCACGAGCAAAGCGAAAAGCAGCATCAGGAGACCGAGGGTGAGATAGAGAAACCCTTTGCCTTTAAGGATCACGGACTTCTCTTCTCCGCGAGCCTCTCGATATGCATCGTGAGCGCCGATCATCCACAGTGCCGTGGCGACCAGACCGAACACGATGACGACGAGGCGTGAGGCTCCTTTATCCCCCGCGAACAACGAGATCACGATCATCGACACGACCCACACACTGAGTACGCCGCGAGCGATGGCTTGACCCATCGACCCGACGTACGCGTGACCCGCCCCCGGGAAGAAGAG
Organism: Actinomycetota bacterium; assembly: GCA_035629935.1. Classification (GTDB taxonomy): domain Bacteria; phylum Actinomycetota; class CADDZG01; order CADDZG01; family WHSQ01; genus DASQLQ01. Next base: position 11,675 of record DASQLQ010000005.1, on the reverse strand, counting down.
CGATAGAAGCGCTGCTGTATTCGGGTCCCGCTTCGGCTTCTCCACCTTCGGCTTGACGACTTGAGCGAACGTGGTGCCGCAGACGGAGCACAGCTGTGCTTCCAGGGGATTCTTCGTATCGCAATGTGGACACGACCATGTGATGCCAGCGTCCGTAACAGTGAACGCTCCTCGAGCCTGAGGTCGCAGTTGTTCCGACATCTCGCCCGCACTCGACGCCGCGGTTGCAACCGATCCGACCGGCGCTTGACCTGAATCCTCTTGGAGTTCGTCGCCGAACAAGACGCCGGCAGGCGACTCGATCTCGTCGACGGACATCTCGCTCGGTGGGAACCGCCGATGACACATCCCGCACCATTCAGCACCCGCGGGGTTCATCGCGCCACAGAACGCGCACCTCTCTCGTTCCACATCCGGAATGCTAATCAGTCAGAGGCCGGATGAGAACCCCGATCGATGACTAGTGATAGGTGTGTTCGTCCGCCGGATAGCGGCCGGTAGCGACATCCTCGGCGAATGATTTAGCCGCTCCGCCGATCTCCGTGCCCAGGTCCGCATAGCGCTTCACGAATTTGGGGGTTCTGGGATTGATCCCGAGCATGTCGTGAAGGACCAGGACCTGGCCATCACAATCCGGGCCGGCACCGATGCCGATCGTCGGGACGTCCAGGGCGGCGGTGACCTCTCCGGCCAACTCTGCAGGCACGGCTTCGAGAACCACAGCGAAAGCTCCCGCCGATTGCAGGTCCTTGGCATCCTGAAGGATCTTCTGTGCCTGCTCCGCATCGCGGCCGCGGACCCGATGACCTCCGAACTGATTCACGGACTGGGGTGTGTGACCGAGGTGCCCCATCACCGGGATACCAGCTTCGGTCATGTGATGGACGAGCTCGAGAACGCGAGCCCCGCCCTCCATCTTCACGGCGGTTGTCCCCGCTTCTTTGAGGAACCGCCCCGCGTTACGCATCCCTTCCGCGAGAGAAGCCTGGTAACTCATGAATGGCATATCACCGACGACTAAGGCGTTCTCGACGCCGCGTACGACGGCCGCAGCATGGTGAAGCATCTGCTCCATCGTGACCGGTACGGTTTCGGCATAGCCGAGGACGTTGTTTCCGACACTGTCCCCCACCAAAAGGATGGGGATCCCCGCTTCGTCCAGGAGACGCGCCATCGGCGCGTCGTATGCGGTCAGCATCGGGAACTTCTCGCCGCGCTCTTTGTAGGCGCGGATGTCACGCACGCTTATACCCACTGTCGCCTCCTCATCAAGGTAGTCGCAGTGCGGCAGAGCATACGCCCGATGGCGGCGAAGCCGCTCCTTATTTCACTGTGAACTTGGTCTTCATCCCGAGGTCGAAGTGACTCTTCCGGCCCATCTTTCCGCCCGACAGGTCCGGGAAATAACACGCGACGATGTACTTGCCCGGTGGGAGATCGAACGTGACCCACGACGTGGAGCCGGCAAGCGGAGCCAACGCGTAAGCGGCTTCCGACTCTTCATTGCCCTTCTCGGAGATGATGAGCTCGTGCGGCTGCTCCCCCGCGTTCGTCAGTGAGTAACTGTGGCTGCCGGCTGGGATCTCGGCCGGCATCTCGATGGCGTATTCCGATTCGACGATCTCGAATTCGGCATCCGGCGTGGCCACCTCTTCGTCACCGGCGGGCCCGACCTCGAAGTATCCGGGCTCGAAGCGCTTCGAATCGGGGTCGGCAAGGATGTAGGTGCCTTCGGTGAGTTCCGTCGTCAGAGTCGCCGATTTCCCCGGCGCCAGATTCAGCTTGCCGGCTTCCAGGAAGGCGCCGCCCACCATCGAGGACGTGAAGAACGTTTCGAAGTCCTGATCGACGAGCGCGAGGGCCACCTCTTGTTTCTTGACACCGTCGTTGATACGGGCGATGGCAGGGAAGTGCTTGTCCTCACCCTCGTTCGTCACCGTCAGCTCGTTGATACCGGCCTGGATCTCTGTGGGAACGTTCGTGACTCCCTGATCCGCGATCGTGAACGCGGACTGGGGCGGCGGCACGGGGGCCGCTGCGTCCGTGGCCCCATCGCCAGAAGGCGCAGGGTCGGCGCACGCAGCACCCACGACCACGAGCAATACGAGTAAAGACGTAACGGCGCGCTTCATAGAGGTCCTCCCGACAATGGCTTTCGCCGAGAGTGTAGGACGGCCGTGGTTCTGTCTAGTACCTAGGCAAGGATCACTTACGAACGGGTGCTGCTGCAGCAGCAACCTGCGGTGACTCCTTGTTGTAGATGTCTTCGATCACATCGGCATAGATCTCGTTGATCGTCTTGCGCTTCACCTTCATCGTCGGCGTGATCTCGTCCTCTTCCTGGAGGAAGTCACGCTCGAGCACGCGGATCTTCTTGATGCCTTCGACCTTCGCCAGGGTCTGGTTGACCTCGTTGAATGCGGCCTCCAGCTCCTTAAGGGTCCGCTCGTCGTTCGCGATCGCCGCGATGTCGCCCTCGATCCCATGCTCCTTCGCCCAGCCCGGTGCCTTCTCCTCGTCGAGAGTCACCAAGGCGCACAGGAATGGCCTGCGGTCCCCGATCACGACGACCTGGCTGATCAACGGATGTGCGTGCTTCGCTTTGTTCTCGAGCTCCTGCGGAGCGATGTTCTTTCCGCCGGCGGTGATGATCAGGTCCTTCTTGCGGTCCGTGATCTTCAGGTAGTTGTGCTGGTCGAACTCGCCGACGTCGCCGGAGTGGAGCCATCCATCGGAGTCGACGGTCTCAGCCGTGGCCTTTTCGTCTTTGTAGTAGCCCTTCATGACGTTGGCACCGCGCACGAGGATCTCGCCGTCTTCTGCGATCTTGACTTCGAGTCCGGGAAGCGGGGTTCCGACGGTGCCGATCTTGATCGCGTCCGGCACGTTCCATGAAGTCGGGCCGTTGTCCTCCGACTGCCCGTAGCCCTCGGTGATCTTGACCCCTAGGGAGTGGAAGAACCAGATGAGCTCGGGAGACAAAGGAGCGGCAGCGGACAAGGCCAGCTCGCATTGGTCGAGTCCGAAGCGCTCACGGATCTTCGACAACACGAGCTTGTCGAGCGCCGCGTGCTGCAGCTTCATCCCGATCGGGACCTTCGCGTCGGCCATCTTGCCGCCGCGGCCGACGGCTTCTTGCTCGAGCTTCGTTACCTGGAGGCCAAGATCGATCGCTTTCTTCGCCAACTTCTTCTTGCGCTCCTCCGATTTGTCCTTCGGTGGAACCGCAGCCATCGCCTGGAAGCCCGCGTAGAACTTCTCCCACACGCGCGGGACGCCGAAGAAATAGGTGGGCTTGCATTCGTGCAGGTTCGGGAGCAGTTGATCGATCGACTCGGCAAACCAGGTCTGCGACCCGTAATAGATCTGCAATAGGTGGCTGATCATCCGTTCTGCGATGTGTGACAGCGGCAGATACGACAGCGCGCGAGCATCCTGACCCTGGATCGGGATCTGCTGCTCGGAGTGTTGCGCCGTCCACCAGATGTTCGCGTGCGTGAGCATGACGCCCTTCGGCGGACCGGTCGTCCCAGAGGTGTACACGAACGTCGCGAGATCCTCGGGCTTGACCTTGGCCCGTGCCTCCTTGAGCTGGTCGTCGCCGACACTGCTGCCGAGCGCGAGGAACTCGTCCCACGTCATGACGAAATCCTTGTCGGCGTCTCCCTGGTAACCCTCGAACACGATCACTTTCTGGAGATTGGGAACCTCGGACCGGGTCTTCAGGATCTTCTCTAACTGTTCGGTCGTGTCGACGAACGCGAACTTGGACTCGGAGTGACCGACGATGTAAGCCACCTGCTCGGGTGAGTTCGTCGAATAGATGGCCGCGGTAGCCCCGCCTATTGCCATCGATGCAACGTCGATGACGTGCCACTCGGGGCGGTTTCCGGACAGGAGCGCGATCTTGTCGCCATGTCCGTACCCCAAGGACATGAGGCTCTTGGCCGACTTAGACACCAAGTCGCCATAGCCACGCCAGGTGATGTCCTTCCAGGCCCCCCCGGCCTTGTGGCGAAGGGCAACCTTGTCGGGGTGTTCGGCCACCCTCTCGAAGAACCGCTCGACGATCGTTTGTGCCATCTGAGCTCCCCCTTGCTTTTGTGAGAAAGAGAAATGTCTGGGAAGTTTAGGGCTTAAGACCGACTTGCGGCGAGAGCGTCCCGGATGCGCTCAGGGATGGGCGGGTGGCTGAACAGAACTTCGACCGCAATCCGGGGGGGGCGAAGGTCGGCCAGATTCGCCAGCGCCAACCGGCGGAACGCCGCCACGGCGGTCTCGGGGTCGTCCGTAAGTCGTATCGCGATGCGGTCGGCTTCCTCCTCGAACCGCCTCGAGATCGCATTCTGTAGGGGAAGGCTCAAGGTTCCCAGGACCAGGGTGACCAGCAACAGGACCGGGAGCGCCCGGACGTCATCAATCCCTCGGCTCCCCGCCCCCGCCCACTCCCAGGCCCGATCCCAACCGGCCAGTAGACGAAGAACCCCGAAACCCACGGCGAGGCCCAGCGATTGGATGAGGACCTGTTTGATCAGGTGGTTCTCGGATCGGTGCCCCAATTCATGCGCGATCACGAAGGAGACCTCGCGCGGATCCGAGTCATCTACGAGGTTGTCGTAAAGCACCAAGCGTTGCGACGCCCCGATCCCGGCTACGTATGCATTCTCGGTCGTGGTTCTGCGAGACGCATCGGCAACCAGAACCTCGTCGATGTCGACATCTGCTTCCCGGGCCAAGGTGAATGCCCGCTCTCGCAGGAAGGGGTCCTGCAGTGGCGTGAACTTATTGAACAGTGGAGCGATCAGGATCGGCCAGAGGAACGCCAGCAGAGCGGAAAGCAGGGTGAAGGTGACCCAACCGATCAACCACCAGGAACGGGGCTGCCACCTAACCAGGGTGAAGAAGACGAGGGAGGCAACGATGGCTACCAGGGAACCGATCGCGGTTGCCCGCAGCTGGTCCGAGATCCATCCCCCGAGGTTCTGGGTCGACAATCCCCAGGCATGCTCCATGGCGTAACCCCGTACGAGGTTCATCGGGAGAGTTGCGATCCACATGATCAGGACGAGGATCAACGTCGCAGCAGCGGCCCTGACGAGCCACCCGCCCGGCAGGCCCCCGAAGCGATCGACGATCCTTGCGAATGGGCCGCGCGCCAAAGTGACGAGTATCAGTACCTCCAGGACCGTGATCAGTGCGAAGAAGAGGTACGAGGGACCCCGGTAGGCGCCGTGTCGAGCGATCTGCTCATCCGTGAACTCGGCCCCCAGCTCGGGCTGCGTGTCCGCGGGCGTGTCCTGGGGTTCGGCCCTCACCGACGCCGGGGCGCGAGACACGAGAGCCAGAACTCCCGCAGCAAGCAACGAAGAAACGGCGATGATGACGAACGCTCGGGGGTTGCTTAGTGCCGACACGCGCAGCATCGTAGGCGCGCTGCGGGACTAGGGGGCCGGCTCAGCCGGCTTCGGCCACCCCTTCATCCTCGGCATCGCGCGGTCTGAATCGCAGCAATGGGATCAGCCCGGCCCCCGAGAGCGCGTTGAGGGAGGGATCCAGCGACTCGTCGATCTCGACCACCCCGTCCGGAGGATGGAGGAGTGCCGTCACGAGGCAGTCGCCACAGTGCTCGGAGCGGTACATCTCGCATGCCGTGCAGTCGATCTTCATCTCTTGACCTCCTGTGTCTCGCCTAAAGACGAGGCTAGTGAGGGGGTACGACAGAAATGGCTGAACGGAATCCGGGTGGCGAACATACGTTCGATTCTAGCGCAACAGGCTGAGGAACTGGCGGGAGGTGGCCACCGTGGCCCCCAGCTTCTTGGCTCGGTTCTGTAGCTCGCGGTCGCTCGTCACCACCACGACCGGATCCTTCGGCATCTTCTCCAGCAGAGCGATCAGACGATCGTCGGCGATCTCGTCCGGGGACGAGTAGTGAACGGCTACGGGCTTCCTCCCGCGGCGTGGTCCCGCGACGACATCGGAGCCGTCGAACACGATCGATGCCTCGATCCCGCGCTTGCGGGCAAGCTTCCCCACCTCCGCTATCAATCGGTCGCGCTGATCGGCCAGCTCGAGGTTCCCGAAGCCCCCTTCGGCCATCGTCGCGTTGTACCCATCGATCAGAAGATGCACCTTGGCTGTCCGGAGCCAGGCCTCGAGGGTCTCGGATGCGTCCTCGAGACGACCCTTGGGGACGGGCAAGCGACGTCGCGGGCCCTTCGGTGTCTGTTTGCGTACGGAGGTCTTCTTGGCCACCGTCAACTGATCGATCCGTTCTTCCAGCTTCGCCAGCTGGCGCTCTTTCTGCTGTAGCTCGCGCTTCACGACTTTGAGCTCCCGCTTATCGCCATCTCCAGCTTGCTGGATCTTCGCGATCTCGGCCCTCGACTTGCGGCGGTCGCGTTCCACCTGTGCTCGCAGTTGTTTGCCACCCGAGATGGCAGCCGAGACCTCTTTGTCGAGAGCGCGGGCTTTTGCTTTCTCGGCGACGAGGTCTGCTTTCAAGCGGGCGATCTCCGATCTCAGGTCCCGTTCTGAGCGTTGGGCGTCATCCCGGATCCGTTTCGTTTCTTCCCGAGCTTTCTTTGCCCGCTCGCGTTCCCTCTCCAGCATCGCCTTGTGATCGGGAGCCGCCTTGGCTCGAGTGGACCTCTTGGGAGCTTGCCCGCTGAGTTGCTCGATCCACCCGTCGGAGCGTTCGGCAGCAAGACGCAGAAGCGCCGCCTCTTCCTTCGGAAGGGTGGGTTTCGTGTCGAGCCACTCGACAACGCGCGCACGCAGACCTTCGTCGTCCAACGCCGCGAGCAATTCATCCCGGTGTGCGCTAAGCGCCTTAGATCGAAAGTGTTGATACCGGCGAAGCCGTGAAGGCAGCTCGGAGGCCGGCTTGGCCCTGAGGTAAGCGCCTAACGCGCGCGTGATGGAACCGGCCGACGCGGCGGGAAGCTCCATCTAGATCGCACCGGCGGCCCGCAGGTCTTGGATCTCATCCGTGCCAACACCGGCCTCACGCAGTATCTCGTCGGTGTGCTCCCCCATCTCGGGGGGTGGCAGACGAACGAGCTCCTTGGAACCCCCTTCGAGCTTGATGGGATTGCCGATATGTGACCAAGGACCGACCCCGGGGATCTGGCTCTCGACGAGCATCGACCGTGCCGCCACTTGTTCGTCCGCGAACGCCTCGGCGAAATCGTTGACCGGCCCAACACAAACGTCGAGGCCCTCCAACTGCGACATCCACTCGCCTCGCGTCTTTCGTGCGAAGAACTGCTCGAGATCGGCGATCACATGGTCTCGTCTTTCGCCGGAGGCGAAAGCATCATCCAGTAGGTCGGGACGTTCGATCGCTTCGCACAGCGCCTTCCAGAACTGCGGCTCGAGCGCACCCACCGTGATCCACCCGTCCGCGGCCGGGTAGATCCGATAGCAGGGATACGCGCCGGAGAGGTGCATGTGTTCCCGCTGCGGCTCCTCCTTCGTTGCTTGGTGTTGTGCAGCGTGGATCGATAACCACGAGAACGCTCCGTCCATCATCGAGATGTCACAGAAGTCGCCTACGCCGGTCGTTGATCTCCGCATCAACGCGCTGAGGATGGCTATCACCGCCGCCATGCCGCCTCCTGCGAGGTCCCCGATCTGGACACCGGGTATCACCGGGCGACGACCTTCCTCACCGGTGATGTTCATGACCCCTGCGTAGCCGATGTAGTTCGCGTCGTGCCCCGCGACCTGCGAGCGTGGACCGTGCTGTCCGTATCCGGAGATGGCGCAGTAGACGAGCCCGGGGTTCGTCTCTTTCAAGACGCTCCATCCGACCCCCAAGCGCTCCATCACGCCGGGTCTGAAGGACTCGATGACGACATCGAAGTGCTCCGCGAGACGAAGGAAGAGGTCGCGGCCCCCATCTGACTTCAGGTTCAAGGTGATGGACCGCTTGTTGCGATTCAGCGCGATGTGCGAAGCGCTGAACGGGCCGACGATCGGTGGGGTCCAGCGGATGTAGTCACCTTTCCCCGGTTCCTCCACCTTGACCACGTCCGCCCCAAGATCGGCGAGGAGCAGCGTGGCGTAGCCCCCGGGAAGGAGTCGCGTGAGATCGAGGATCCTGATGCCTTCGAGAGGGCCTTGACTCAAGCGGTTTCCTCGGCGACGTGCTCTTGTTCGACGTCAGACGAGCCACACCAACGACAGACGACCCGCTCGATCTCGCTCTCGAGCACTTCTTCTTCCTCGACGTTCATCTCGCCGCCCAGGGTGAAGTGCTGGAATGCCCGGACCCGCTTGCTCTCGAATACGTCGAACCGGGTGCGGTTGCCGCATGCAGTGCAGCGGTAGCTCATGCCTCTCCTTTGCATTGGAGGGCGAAGATGACGGTGTCGTCTCCGATCGTGCCCCACGCGGCAGCCTCTTTGTAGAGCTGCTTCGTGAGCTCCTGCATCGTCATCTCCGCACCATGCTTCTTGAGGGCTTCCTCGATCCGCCGCCGCCCGTAGAACCCTTCGTCCGAACGAGCTTCGATCAAGCCGTCGGTGTAGAGCAGGAAGACGTCCCCCTTTGCAAGGGAGAAATCGGCCTCCATGAAGTCCTGATCCTCGAACGCACCCAGGATCGTGCCCTCGATCGACTCCAGTGCATCCACAGTCTGAGTCTCGCGGCGATACAACATCGGTGGCGGGTGACCGGCTCGGGCGATCGTGAACTTCATCGACTTGAGATCGAGAACCCCGTAGACGAGGGTGGCGAAGCGATCGTCGTCCATCTCGCGAGCCAGCGCGTCGTTCAATTGGGAAAGCACTGCTCCCGGCGAGGGGTCCCCCACTGCGAACGCCCGCATCATGTACTTGACCATCACCGTCCGGGCGGCGGCTTCGGCCCCCTTCCCGGAGACGTCTCCCACCGCCACTCCATACCGGCCGTCGGCCAGTTCGAAGACGTCGTAGAAGTCACCGCCGATGTCCTTGTCGCCGCTCGCCGGTTCGTAAACCGCCGCCACCGTGCACGACTTCATCTCGGGCATCTCGGTCGAGAGAAGCCCCTCTTGCAAACTGCGAGCCACCTGTCGCTGCCTCTCGAATCGGTTGGCGTTCTCGACCGCCATGCCGGCCTGCCCGGCCAGGACGTTTAGTGCCTCGACCTCTTCTGGGCTACTCGCCAATCGCCGGCGGAAGAAAACGAGAACGGCGCCGAGGATGGCCGTCTGCTCGCCGGGGATGGGGGCGGCCACCACCGACATCGGAGCTTCCTCTGTGCCGAGCTTGGAAGTAACGACCGCGTGACCTCTCATCAAGGCATCCCACGGTTCCGCTTGAAGGTCGATCCGTGCCATCGGTTCGGATTCGCGCTTGGGTTGATCCTCGTAGGCGCCCGCTTCGACCAGACTCTCGTGCGTAGCATCGAGGAAATAGACCTTCGCCGAATCACCGGAGAGTAGTTCCACCGCACCCCATGCAACGTCCTCGATCACCGAAGACAGACTGAGTTTGCGCGCCACGCTCAGCCCGAAGGATCGCAAGCTGGCGAGCATGTTGAAGCGGCGGGCGTTCACCAGAGCCACCCCCAGGAGGCGTGCGATGCCTCGTGCCATCGCAGTCTCTTTGGCACCGAACTCGCGCGATTGCTTGAACTCGATCCTCAGACCCGCTACCTCCTCGCCCCAGCGCACCAACGGCAATGCCACCAGGGCACCCAACTGCCTGGTACCGATGTCGTCGGTGGCGATGAGCGGTTCGGTCGACACATCGGGAACGAAGATCGGAGCGTTGCGATCGAGGGCCGCTCGGATCAGCGGAAGTCCTTCCGGGGTTCCGGCCAAGCGGCGCAATTGAGCCACCTCGTCGGGCTCGAAGCCCGTGTGCGCCATGATCCGAAAAGCCGGATCCTCTCCTGAGTAGGTCGCCACGAAGCACCGGTCGGCGGAGAAGACCCCGGCCACCGTTTGCACCGCCAGATCGAGCGTGTCCTCCACCGAGCGGACCTCGGCCAGAACCCCCGAGAGGCCTAGAAGGACATGAGCAACCTCGGAGTCCTCGCGCAGCGAAGCAAGCGTGTGCTCCAGCTCCGCCACCCGCTCCTCAGCCCCGCCCTGAACGCCTGAGATCTCTTTCACCATCGCCCACCAACTTTACGGGTTCTTGCTCTATCGAACGTATGTTCGGTATCGTGACCAGCCATGCTGCAGCAAGCGCCCCTCCAGCGGTCGTTCGACGAGCTCGGGACCCCCCTGGCCGACGTCTCGTTCTGCATCGTCGACCTCGAGACCACGGGCGGATCGCCGGCGACAGATTCGATCACCGAGATCGGTGCCCTGACCGTCCGCCGAGGCGAAGTCGTGGGCTCGTTCCAAACCCTCGTGAATCCGGGCACCGTGGTCCCGGCGTTCATCCGCCTGCTGACCGGGATAACCGACGACATGCTTATCGAGGCACCCGATATCTCGAGCGTGCTTCCGACTTTTCTCGAATTCGTCAAGGACACGGTCTTCGTCGCCCACAACGCGCGCTTCGACTCGGGCTTCCTGAACGCTGCCCTCCTCCGAGCCGACTACCCACCGTTGGGCAACCGTGTCGTCGACACGGCCCGCCTCGCCGCAAAGATCCTCGCGGGCGAGGTACCGAACAATCGACTGCAGACCCTGGCTCGATACCTTCGCTGCGCTCACCAACCATGTCACCGCGCGTACGCCGACGTCCTTGCCACCACTGATGTCTTGCACCACCTGATCGAGCGGGCGACGGGTTTTGGAGTAACAACACTCGAGGATCTGCTGGCGCTCACCTCGACACGGATGGACGGAACGTTTTCGAAGATCCGTCTCTGTGACAACATCCCATCGGCCACCGGGGTGTACAGATTCCTCGGAGCCCAGGGGCAGACGCTCTATGTCGGCAAGGCAACAGATCTGCGCTCGCGCGTGCGCTCGTATTTCTACGGTGACCCTCGGCGTCAGATCCGCGACCTCCTGCGGCAGACGGAACGGATCGCGGTCGAGCAGTACCCGACGATGCTCGAAGCCGAAGTCGCCGAGGCCCGCGCCATCGCTGCCGAGCTACCTCCGCACAATCGGGTGGGAAAGAGGAAGCCCACCTGGTACGTGAAGGTCTCGGCGAAGAAACAGAAAGTGGCCACCGCTCGCGTGGTGAAAGAGGACGAAGGTGTTTACGTCGGCCCATTCTCCTCCCGTACGGCCCGGACGCTGGTCGAGGCCTTCCGCGACGCGCTGGACATACACCGGTGTTCGACACCGTCGAAGTGCCACGGGTGCGCGTTCTCGGAGATGGATCGATGCTCGGGCGGGCGATCGGAGCGTCATCAAGCAGAGGTGATGCGAGCAGCTCGATCGATCGAGGCCGACCCGGCCATAGTCCTCGATGCGCTCGCCGCCCGTATGAAACTCCTTGCCCGGCAAGGGAGGTTCGAGGAGGCTGCCGAGGTCCGCGAGAAAGGCTCCCTGTTGGAACGGACGTTGTGTCGGTCGATCGAGGCACGCTCCCTCGTTGCAGCCGGCGAGGTGACCTTGAAGATCGGTGAGTCGACGCTTCGATTACGCGACGGACATCTCATTACGAGAGGGGGCCATCGGGCACAACAGAACGAGGCCTCAGTGATCGGATCCTGGATCCGTCGTCACGGTGACCAGGCGCGGCTGGTCTCGGTCTCGGGGACGTGGGCGATACCCA
>DASQLQ010000004.1:0-2330 GCA_035629935.1 Actinomycetota bacterium | reverse complement strand
GATAGTCAAGGCGAAAGTGCCCTTCGGCGAGGTCACGCACTACGCGACCGACCTGCGTTCGATGACCCATGGCCAAGGGACGTTCTCGTGGGAATTCGACCACTACCAGGAGGTCCCGCACGATCTGGCCGAGAAGATCCTGGAGAAGGCCAGAGCCGAAAAGGAAGCGCACTAACAACCCCGTTCTTTCCTAACTGAGGGGGTCCTGAGCGCGTTCTCTAGAGGAAAGAAAGCGCCTCGCCTCCTGTGTCACACCCCGTCGTTATGAAAAGGGGATGCACAGGGACCCAGACCGCACGATCGCTCGCCTCGCGGCCCGTCAGTTCGGTGTCTTCACCAGAGACCAGGCAGCATCCGCCGGCCATTCGACCTGGATGATCAGGCATCGATTGGAGTCCGATCGCTGGATCGGGCTACACCCTGGTGTCTACGCGATGGCCGGCACGTCTGCTTCATTCCACCGGGATGAGATCGCCGCATGCTTCTGGTCGAAGGGGGTAGCCGCCGGGTATGCGGCCGGGCATCTTTACGGTCTCCCTGGGTGCGATCCACGGATCGAGGTGCTGACCACTTTCAAGCGGCCGGTGATGCCCCGTTGCGGCATCGTCGTTCACGAGACTACGCGTCTTCCTGCGGATCAAACGACAACTCGGCTCGGCATACCTGTGACGACGCCTGAGCGCACCTTCATGGACCTGTGTGCGCTCATGACTGAAAGACAGGCCGCCATCGCTATCGACAATGGCTTGTACCGCGGGCTGACCAGCATCGCGGATCTCGATTTCTGCCTGTATCTAACGGCCAAGAGAGGCCGCAGAGGCTGCGGCGTTCTGCGGCGCTTGATCAGGCAACGGGAGAAGTTGGCTGAGTATCCCAACAGCCCATTGGAGACGATCATCTTCGAGATGATCAAGCGAGCCGGGCTACCGACTCCTTTGCTTCAATTCTCCATATTCGATAGCGAGGGATTCGTCGCCCGCCCGGACTTCTTCTACCCGGATACCAAGCTCGTCATCGAGGGCCACAGCAAGTTGTGGCATACCGGCACTGCTGCCGAGAAGAATGACAAGCAGAAACACGAACGCCTGTCGCGTCTGGGACTCACAGTTCTCTACGTTGGCTGGGCGGACGTGACTCGCTACCAAAACCAAACGATCGATCGCATCAGGTCGTTCTTTCCTCTGGAAAGCGCGCTCAGGACCCCCTGAGTTAGGAAAGAACGGCTAGGTGAAGCCGGGGCGGATTTTGGCGGCCGTTTCTTCCAGTAGTTCCGGCAAAACCTTCGTGTTGCCAACGATCGGCATGAAGTTCGTGTCCCCTCCCCAGCGCGGAACGACGTGCATGTGCAGGTGACCGGGCACACCGGCGCCGGCGATCCGGCCGAGATTCATCCCCGTGTTGAAGCCTTCCGGGTTGATCGCTTCCTTGATCACATCGATCGCTTGCGAAGTGAGCTCCATCAGGTCAGCCCGCTCCGCTGCATCCAGCTTCGACAGACCGTCGACGTGACGGTTCGGAGCGATCATCAAGTGACCGGTGTTATATGGAAACGCATTCATGATCACGAATGCGGAATCACCGCGATGAACGATCAGCAGCTTCTCATCTTCATCGGTCGCCAGTGCGTCGCACAGGAAGCAGCCGCCTGACTCGGGCTGGGCGGGGGAACCGATCGACGTCATGTACTCCATCCTCCACGGCGTCCATAACCGTTCCAGATCGATCTCTACGACTCCTGCTGTTTCGCTCGCTTCGAAATCTCTTCCGCGGAAACATCTTCTACGTGAGTCGTGATCCACCACGTGTTACCCGACGCGTCGCGCACGCCGCCCGAACGGTCCCCGTAGAACTGGGTCTCGGGCTCGTTCAACGCAGTCGCTCCCGCCTCCACCGCCCGTCGGAAGGTCTTGTCGCAATCCTCCACATAGAGGTGGATCAAGCTCGGCATGGGCGGGAACTCAGCGTTCGCATCGGCGACCATGATCTTGGAGTCGCCGATCTCGACTTCGGCATGAGCGATGAGCCCGTCCTCTCTGTCCATCCGGACGGTTTCCTCCGCATCGAACGCGTCCTTCATGAACCCGATGAGCTCGGGGGCGCGTTCGATGACGAGGTAGGGCGTCACGGTTCGGTACCCATCAGGGATCGGTTTGACAGTCATATCCGTCCTTTCTCTCGTCACCCATTACCTAGACGCGGCGGTCGACTATCTCGGCGACCAGGTCCTCCTCGAAGAGGTCGACGTGCACGCCTCGCTTCTCTTCGCCTGATCTGGTGCGGACGGAGAGGGTCTCGGAAGACTCCTCGTTATCCCCAACCACCAGCATGTA
>DASQLQ010000003.1:0-19292 GCA_035629935.1 Actinomycetota bacterium | reverse complement strand
GCCCCTGTTTCGCGATCGAATGTCTCATTCGCGATGATGCCGGAATCTTCTCCGTAGGCTCCGGTGATCATCGCGGTGTGGTTCCCGTTCGTTTCGGTGACCATCGAAGCCCGAGCCTCGTTGTATGCGGTCGCGCAGGTTCCTCCTGCCTCGCACGGCTCGGCTAGAAGGCCCGTCAGATTCGGCATCTGAGCCTCGGTCACATCTTCCGGCCGAAGACCATCGATCGACACGACGAACGTGTTGAAGGTGGGTTCCAGCAGCTTCTTCAGCACCCGACCGTCCTGACGTTCGAGCAGAGCGGTGGTCGACTCCTTGCCGTTCAAGACATGTGCAGGCTCTTTCGTATCCGCGAAGTAGGGGTTGATCCCCAAAGCCGACGCAACGGTGGGTGCGATGTCGGGATGTTTGATGCTCAGCCGGGCCTCGGCCTTCGCCGACAGCGGCGACCTCCGGGCCCCGCGTCCGGCGATCAGGAAAGTCGAACGAGATTGCGCCAGACCGAGATGTCCGTGGGCTCCCTTGCTCCCTCGATCCGATGTGTTGCGCGGGACGATGATGAAGTCCCCCGCTCGCGGCCCATCCAGCTCCGCCACGATCCGTTCGTACGCGTACGGGTAAGTGACCTTCGACCCCTTGATCAGGTTTCTGCGCTCTGGATCCTCTAAGAATGTCGACGCCTCGCGCTCGGCCGCCAGCGTGGCCAAAGCGGTGGCGCTCTGGCGACGGATCGGGTTCTTCCCGCGCACGACCTGGACTTTGTAGGCCCATCGTGGGCCCTTCGGCTTGCGCGTGAAACAGATGGTGCCGCGCGCCGAGTAGACCCAATAAACGAGGCCCGACTTGCGACAGCCGCCGCGGGCGCCCTTGGACCGTCGAACGGTGATGACCATGTCGGTATCCCGGTCTTTAAGGAGCGTTTTCAGGGATTTCCGGAAGGGGGCTTCCTCACTCGGGTTCAGCCCCTGGTCGACGAGTGTTTTGGTGGGGCCCTGAGCTTGCGCCTGGTAACCGGCTCCCGCGCTCAAGCCCGACACCACCAGGATGGCCGCCAAGCCAACGGCGGAAGTCCGTTTCACCTCTGCCCTCCCCATCACGAAACGTGAATACCACGCCTCAGAACGAAGACGTGCGGGAGAAGAGAGAAAGTTGTCTAGGTATTCAGCAGTTGTTCAACACGTAGCACACGGCCCGGTGCGCTCAGTTGTAGCACTTGTATTGCGGGATGGGAGGTACGTCGAAGCCATCACCCTCGATCCCGCTTTCGACCCAGACGATCTCGCAATCCATCGGACGGCAATGCGGCCCGGGAGCCTGCCCACAAGGGCCGTCTTCGGCCCACGCTGCCGGCGCCACACCCAACGCCAATACCGCTCCCACAACCAGCGCAATCAAGTGCCTCTTCATTGATGCCCGCTCCCTCTCGTTTGTCTGGAGGCCGAAAAGTAACAAAATGTCCGATTTCAGGCCAGTCTTGTTCCCATCACGGAGCGGATGAGTAAGTGATGGTCTCTTCCGTCTCCTTCACGGCCAGGGCTTCTTCGAGCGTGATCGGCATCGGCTTGTACTTCCAGTCGACGTAGAGCGAGAGCTGATCTTCGAAGTGTGGCGCTTCCACCCCGACAGGATTGATGAAGCCACTCTGCCCCGGCGGGATAACGCTGCCGGCGTTAACCGGGGAGTTCCCCAGCCCTTGGCCACTCGGAGCGCCCAGGTACTCGATCACATGGTTGTAGGTGCCACGATCCATGAGGATGTGGTCGGGTACATCGCCCGGTCGACCCGAATCATTCGAGCAGTCCCCTGCCTCGCATTCAGCGGTGTCTTCGACTAGCTCCGCGTTCAAGCGCTGGTAATGCTGGCGCGCAACGGGTTGCTGCCACTCCTCGGGGTTCTGACTCTCGGTGTCCTCGACAAGGGCAGCGATGGCCTCCTCGAATGCTTTTGCCTTGAGCTCCTTGACGGACGTCTTTCCGAGCCAGTCGAAGCGCAGATCGAGACGGTCCTTCTTCTCCAACAAGTGCCATAGAAGGCTCGTATCGCCACGTCCGAAGTGCTCTTCACCCAGGTCGTCCATGAAAGCCATCTCGCGCATCTTCGCCACCCATGCATCGACGATGGTTTTGCCGGCGTGGTACATGCCGTCCTTATCTGTCGGGTTCTCTCCTTGCGCAACGAGGAATCCATCCCACTCGCGAAGGAGGGATGCAGCGGCCTTCGGGATATCTCCCTCGAGCGACTTCGCCTTCGGGATGTACTTCTCGAAGTATGTGAAGAGGTGGTGCCGATACGCGGCGTAGCGAAGATTTCCGGACATATCTTCGAAGTCATACGGCTCGGACGTGTTGTAGGGCTCGCCGGTATAGGGGTCGAGTTGTTCGGGGCCGGCCGGATCCAGTGCCGTCTGCAGGTCGATCGCGTTGTCGAGTGCCGGGTGACCTTTCTCTCGAGGCCAGTTGGCCGCCGGCTGGTTGTTCCAGTTGGCCAGCCAGCCACGAGGACCGTTCACTTCGTGCGGAACCTTCTTGATCGGCAACAGACCTCGCCATTCGGAACCACCGGTCCCGTCCTGAGGGAGACGGATGTCGACGCCCTTCGCACGAACCACATGATTGCCGGGGTGCCAGTACCCGTAGTTGCCCTGGTCATCCGAATAGAACATGTTGTGGTTAGAGGACAGGTAGTTGGAGGCCGTGGCGAAGTCTTCGAGTGATTCGACCTCGTTGTATCGCCAGAATCCTTCGATGGTCTGACCCTCTCGGTTGAACCACGAGTAACGGATCGAGTAGGCGACGTTGTTCGCCTCGTCGAAGGACACGACCGGCCCATGCCTCGTACGGCAGATCTCCTGCTCCTCGGCGGGCGCCGCATCCATCCGGTAGGTCTCGGTGCGACACTCCATGTCTTCCCATTTCCCTTTGAACCGATACTGACGTGGATCGTCGGGATTGAGCTTCTCTACAAATGTGTCCGTGAGGTCGGAGGAGCCGGTGGTGGTCGTCCACGCGTAACCCGGCCCTCGCCCGATAAGGATCGCGGGGCCCGCTCCGGCGAAGGTCATACCGGTCGCGTCGATACCACCGCCGTGCATCCCGAAGTCGGCAAGGATCTGTGGAAGGTAGTAGCCCACCTGAGGACCGCCGGTCTGGAGACTGTTCCCCGACGCCGACAATTTCGGCCCGGCGATCTGTGCGTTGGAGCCGAATCTGATGTGGCGGTCGAGCCATCGCGAAGCCTTTTGGTGCTCGAGGAAGTCCTTCATCACGGCATCCGTGTCGGGGATCAACGAGAGTTGATCGAGAGTTCCTTTGGCTGCATCGGTATCCGGAAGACGCTGCCCCCGCCGTGCTCCGCCGTCCGAAAGACTGATGCGCGCATCGTTCTCGAGCCCTCGCCGGGATTGTGCTTCGGAGACGCGAGCTGCTGTCGTCTTCTTCTTGTACTTGTAACTACGAGGGATCGAGACAACGGTATCGGGATCGTGCTTGAGGACAAGATCGTTCCACGCAGCGCGACCCTTCTTCTTGCCGAACTTCTCAAGCATGTCGCTGAGAAGGTCCGCATAAACGATCTCGTTGCCGCCGCCCGAGCCGAAGGAGAGAACCAGGTAGTCCTGCAGAGCCAGACTGTCGTCTACAACCCAATCCTCCGGCGTCTCGCCGAACTTCATGAACTCGTGTGGCATCAAGCTCGGGTTCGTGCGAGCAGTCGCGAGCCAAGCGTTGATGCCGTCTGCGAAGGCTTGCAGATTCGTCTGGATGTCCTGTGGATACGTCTTGAATCGGGCGGCGCGCTCCGCTTCCGTGTAGGTCATGAAGCGGGCTTCTTTGTCCAGAGCAACGATCTGCTCCAGCGGAACGATCTCGGCCAGCCGACCTTTGGCCAGGCGGCGAAGAACGTGCATCTGCCACAGCCGGTCCTGTGCAAGGGCATAGCCGGCTCCGTACGACACGCCCGCTGATGTTTCCGCGTAAACGTGAGGAACGCCGAATTGGTCCCGGATGATCTTGACCTGTTCCTCCGCTGCTCCCGCGGGGGAGGCGATACCCAGACTCGATACCAGTAGTAAGAGTGCGACCAACAGGCCGCTCCGTCGAACCAGCGATGAAGACACGTGAGACCCCCTGCTCGAAACCATGACCCTTTTGTCCTAATTTCGCCGGGCGAGCAAGGATTCCCCCTCCAGGGCTACCAGTCGTCTCCCCGGCGGGCCTCGCAGCTAAGCGCTGCGGCGAGGTCGATCCCCCCACTTGGACCGAAGCGCAGGACCATGATCCCGGCGTCCTCTTCCTCGGTCCTGACTTCATCCGTACCGGTTCGCACGTAGGTCGGTCCCGACCATCGTTCCCACCCGAGACGTTCGTAGAAAGAGTGACGATCCGTCGACAGAGCTCCAAACTCGTACTCGCTACGAATGAACCTCGAGATCTCCGTCATCGCCAGGGAGCCGAACCCCCGGCCTTGTTTCTCGGGGGCCGTGGCGACGCCCTCTACGTAACCGCAATCGAAGGGTGCGCCGGCCACACAAAGCGTGCGGGGAACAACGGCCGCATGAGCAACACATAAGCCTTCATCGAAAACGACTACGTGACGCCCCCCGAGGGTGTGCTCCCAGTCCTCATCGGTGAATCTTCCATCGAATGCGCCGAAGACAAGAGGACGGACCTCCGAGAAGAGGCCGTCGGGGGCCTCTTCGGTGACAAACGAGCGGATCGTCACTCCTGCTCGTGGGGGCCGATATCGATTTCCTCGCCGGCCACACGGGGGTTTCCATCGATGTCCACCAGCGACACGACACCTTCCTGCGTCCCTGCATTCACGCCTTCACTGCCCGGAACTAGATGGAAGTCGTCCGGGGCGATGAACTCCAGCGGACCGCCGTAGGTCTCTGAGTTGTTGGGGGCAGGGATCTCGCCGTTACCGAGGTCTTCCTCCGAGTAGCTCTCTCCGCGATAAAGCACCGCTATCGCACCGCCAACGTCGAACAGATCGTGATCGAGCCGTGCAAGTTTCACAGAACCACTGATCCGAAGGCCCGTGCCCACATTGTCGGCGACGATCGAGTTGAACATCTGCAAGGTGACCTTGGAGTGGGCCTCCACATCTATGCCGACGTCGTTCTGCGCGCTCAGCACGTTCACTACGCTGAACGTACCCGCCGCCCGGCAAGCGTCGCAAAAAACCTCGCCGAGGACTAAGCCCACCTCTCCATTGCGCGCGAGGATCGAGTCTCTTATCTCGGAGTTAGACGCAGCCAACCACGCGCCGCTGTCTCCGTTGTCTTGGAACCGTGATCGGGAGACGCTCGTCGATGAGGCATTCGAGTACAAGCCGTTCCCAGGGTTGCCGCTCATGTCGGACGTCTCGATGACCAGACCGTCCCCACGTTCGATCCTGACGCCCTCGCCGAACTTATGTCGTGAGGAGGTAAATGAAGAGTCGGCGATCGATACCTGGTCGCACGGACCCGGGGAACACACGAAACCGGTGAAATCGTTTTCGTGCACGTTGATCCCTTGCAAAGTCATACCGGCGACGTTCTCGACGGTTATCGGTGTTCCGCCTGAAGTGAATTCCAGTCCCTCGAAGACGATGTTCTGGTTCTCCGGCACCTTGCCGCAATCGACGCAGAAGACCTTCACCCCTTCCCCGTTGAAGTTGTCGAAGGTGATGTTGGCCAGCGTCACATCGGATGTCCCTGCCGCGATCCGGATCGCGTCCGCGAATCTGTCGTTACCGCGCAGAACGGGTCTGGCGCCCTCGGCACCCATGATCGTCACCGGATCCTTGATAGTGACCATTGGGACCTTGTCCGATTCGTAAAGGCCATCGGCAAGGATCACGGTTCCGCCCTCGCCAGCCTCCTTCACAGCATCGGCAAGCGACGCAAAGGGGTCGTCGCTGGTGCCGTCGGCCCCCTCGGAACCGTCCGGGGACACGAAGATCGCTCCCGATGTATCCAAACCGGGGGCCGCCGGATCGTCCGTGACTTCACCGTCTGGTCGCGTCGCGAAGTAAGCGATGGCGGCAGCGACGACCAGAGCAGCGGCCCCGATGGCCATCACCTTTCCGGAGAGGCGACGACCATCCTTGCCGGGAGGCTGTGAAGAGACTGGTGTTGCGACATGAACGGGTGGTTCGATCGACGGCGCAGGAGCTTGCTGTCTCGGAGGCGTGGGAACTGCAACCGGCGACGACGTCTGGCCCAGAGCAGCCCGCAGATCCGCCACCATCGCTCCGGCGGACGCATAGCGATCATCCGGGTCGCGGGCCATCGCCTTGTCGAGAACGGCGTCGACCGCCCCCGGCAGCGCGGGGTTCGCCTCTGTGACTTTGGGACGAGGATCCATCAAGTGCGCGTACATCACGGCAACGTCAGCGTCTTTTTGGAAAGGGACCCGGCCGGTGAGTAATTCATAGAGCACACATCCCAACGCGTAGATGTCGGTGCGGGCATCGACGGACTTGCCTTCGATCTGTTCCGGGGCGATGTAGTCGATCGTTCCAACGAAGGCACCCGTGGCGGTCAGCCCGCTGTGAGACGAGCTGTGCTTGGTCAGACCGAAGTCGGTTAAGTAGACGTGCTCTGATCCCGTGTCGGCCAACCCGACCAGGACGTTGCCCGGCTTTATGTCCCGGTGGATCAAACCATTTGCATGAGCGGCATCGAGAGCTCCACCGATCTGCGAGATGACCAACAATGCTTTGTCCGGCTCGAGAGCGCCGTCCTGCTCTATCACCTGCTTGAGGTCGGTCCCATCGACGTAACGCATCGCCAGGAACAGTTCCCCTTCGATCTCGTCGGCGTCGTAAACAGGGATGACATTCGGATGGTCGATGGATGCAGCCATCTGCGATTCGCGAACGAATCTCGTCCGAAAGTTTTCGTCGGCGGCAAGCTCGGGTGCAAGGATCTTGAGTGCCACCATCCGGCCGAGGCGCAGATGGCGTGCCTTGTAGACGACTCCCATCCCTCCCCTACCGAGGAGGGATTCGATCTCGTATCCACCGATCCGTGTCCCGATGCGAGGATCGCTCAACCCTTAACTCCCATCTTCATCAAGTTAGCGAACGCGATCCCGGACGGCGGACGTTTATCGGGATCCTTGGCCAGAGCCTGAGTTATCGCCCACCCGACCCCGGCGGGAACCTCAGGCCTCGCCAGCGTTGGATCCGCAGGTTCATCCATCACATGCGCCATCCCCACTTGGAAAACGCCCTTGTCGGCAAAGGGTGGACGCCCGGCGATACATTCATAAGCGATACAGGCCAGGCCGTAGATGTCGCTTGCCGGCCCGGCCTCCTCTCCTCTGATGATCTCGGGTGCCATGTAATCGAGCGTGCCCATGATCTGACCGGGCCTCGTCAGAACCGTGTAGGCGCGGCCCTTCGCCAAACCGAGGTCGGTAAGCACCGCACCTTCTTCTCCCACAACGACGTTAGAGGGCTTGACGTCTCGGTGGACGATCCCCGCCTCGTGCAAGGAATCCAGCGCCGAGCCGATGTGGGCGATGATCCGGATGGTCTCCCGCGGATCGAGGTGCCCCTCGCTCTCGATGATCTCGTTCAATGCCCGGCCCTCCAGATAGTCCATGGCTATGTACAGGAGTCCTTCCGCTTCTCCCGAACCCCGGATCCCGACCAGGTGATCGTTGCTCACCTCGCCCGCGGCACGAACCTCGTGATCGAAACGCCGGCGGAAAACCTGATCATCGGCGAGCTCGGCCTTCAGGACCTTCATCGCGACCACAGCCCCCTTCGCGTCTACGGCCCGGTACACGGTGCCCGTCGCTCCATCTCCCAGGAATTCCTCGATGAGGTAACCACCGAGTGAGGTCCCGGTTGCAAGGGTCGAGGATTGAAGTGGGGTGGCGGCGGCGGGGGCCGGTCCTTCTTCATCCACCTGCCGATGAAGACCCGAAAGTCTCTCGTCCGCCCGCCTGCCTGCGCCGCTGTCGGCCACCTTGGCGGCGATCTTCTTAGCCCTCGCCCACAGCTCGGCCGCCTTTGCCGGATCCATCTCCTCAGCACGCTGCGCGGCCGCTTCCGAATAGAAAAGAGCCTTCGCGAGATCATCGCTCCGGTAGTAATAGAAGGCGAGCAGATCGGGTCGCTCCTCGTTTCCCGCCTTGAAAATCTCCTCGTGGGCCGCAGCAACCCGCCCATAAAGGTCACGACGGCGCGGGGGAGTCAGGCTGGAAAAGGCGGCTTCCTGCACCAGCCCATGTTTGAAAGTGCACTCGAGCACGGGGAAACGTCTCACTTCGCGCACGATCTGGGCGCGCAGCAAGTCTTCGAAGTGCCCTTCGAAATCAAGATCGTCCGCCACCTTCTTCAGGACGTCCACGCTGAACGTTCTGCCGACGACCGCAGCAATCTGGGCAAGGCGTCGGGCCGCCTCTGGTAAGCGATCGATGCGCGAGATGAGCAGACTCTCGAGCGCCGGCGGGAGCAGATCTTCCGTTCTCATCGACAACGTCCACGTGCGGCGGCGGACGAGTTCGCCCCCCTGGATGAGTGCAGACATCAACTCCTCGAGGTAGAGAGGGTTCCCTTCCGCAAGGGCGACGATCGAAGCACATGCCTCCGCGTCCAGGCCCACGTCGGGAGCAAGTGAATCCGCGAACGAACGAGCAGCGTCCGCATCCAGAGGAGACAACGCCATGTCGGTGGACCGATGCGGGAAATCTTCGAGGACGGTCATGCGGATGGCCCGTCCCGGGCCTTCCAGATCGAGACGCAAAGTACTAACCACCATCAACGGAGCCCGATCGGTAAGGGGGAGCACCCTTGTCAGGGCTTCCTGGGATGGCGCATCGATCCAGTGCAGATCGTCGATGGCCAACGCGACGGCTTGTGTGGCACAGAGCGCCTCGAGCCAGGTGACGTAGGCATCGATCACTCTGCGCGTCAGCTCCGACCGCTCCAAAGTGTCGAATCCCTCTTGTTGCTTGGGATCAACCGGTAGGGACAGAAGACGCGACAGATACGGAAGAACGTCTTCGGCGGCGCCTCCCATCACTTGCTGGACGCGGGCGCGCAGCTTCGTTCTGACCGCGATATCCGCCTCTCCGTCACGCACGTCCAGCCACTGGCGCAAGGTTTGAACGAGCGGCCAGTACGGGAGCTCTCCACCGTAGGAAAGGCACCGGGTCTCGAGCCATAGAACCTTGCCCTCGAGCAAGCGTCGGAGCTCGATCATCATGCGGGTTTTCCCCAAGCCCGGATCGCCCGAGATCGTCACCACCTGGCCGCGGCCGTCTGCAAGATCGGCCGCAACGCGCTTCAGCACATTGACCTCCTCGTCGCGACCGAACAATCGACCAGATTGCTGATCCTGAGTCTGCGCGCTGGCTTCGATCAAGCGCCAGTAAGGAAGGGGGTCGGCCTTCCCTTTGACCGTTACGGAGCCACCCTCCTCGAGCACGAAACGCTCTCCGATCCGTCGCCAGGTCGCCTCGCCGACGGCGATAGACCCAGGCTCGGTCGCGGACTGCAATCGCGCTGCGGTGTTAGTCGTGTCGCCGAGAGCGACGGCTTGCGGGTCCGAAGCTCCGACGAGTCCTACAGCCGTTTGGCCGCTGTTTATGCCAACGCGCACGTTGAAGTTCGCGATCCCCCAGGCGGCCTCTACGTCTTTCCCGTATTCGAGGATGTCCTCCCGGATCCGGATGGCGGCTCTCGCTGCTCGCTCCGGGTCATCCTCATTAGCGACCGGAACCCCGAAGTAAGCGCAGATCCCATCTCCCATGTAGGCCTGCACCACCCCGCCGAACTCCTCGACCGCGGCGGCCATCCGGCTCACACACTCGCCGATCAGGGCCTTCACCTCATTGGGAGCCAACCTCTCGCCCAGGGCAGTGGACCCGACCACGTCGGCGAATAACGCCGTTATCGGCTTGAGCTCGTCGGTCGACTCAGAGGGGACTACAGAACTTTCCTGGAGGGGCCCCGGGTCATCGGTCATCTCGACACTTATCGCACCTGCCGAGCCCTTTGTCGACTGTCCGCCAAAAGACACCAACCCCCTCGACCAGGCTGTGGTTGTCGCCCATCCTTTGAGTGGAACCGCATCCTCAACCGTTGTGAAGGACGGCCCTCCGAAAATGCGGCCACGGCAGATCGTTTCACTCTGCATCGCGGGAGCGATGGTCATGATCACGGCACCCGATTTCGCCCGGGGTTCGTTCGTGCAGGCCGCCTCAGGTCTTCCGTCTGGATTCATCGATAAACCGATCGCTACAGGATTGGTAGCCCCAACGGCTTTCGCATCGTTACCCGACGGTCGGATCCTCATCGCGGAGAAGAACGGGGTTGTGCGCGTCCTCAAGAACGGCACCCTGCTTCAAACGCCATTCATCGATCTGACGGGCCAGGTGAATTCCTATTACGAACGGGGGCTCTTGGGCATCGCCATCGATCCCGACTTCGGCGCGAACGGGTACGTCTATCTCCTCTACACCTATGAGAACGATCCCTTGGAGGTGGAAGGTGCGAAGACATCACGCCTGAGCCGCGTGACGGCCGACGGAGACACCGCACCTCTGTCGAGCGAAACCGTGATCTTGGGCACATCCAACGGAGCAGGGTGCGGGGGCTTCCCAGTAGGTGCCGACTGCCTGCCCGCCGATGCCAAATCGCACACCGTCGGCGCCGTCAGATTCGCCGCGGACGAGACGCTGTTTGTGTCGAATGGTGATGCGACCTACTGGGGGCAACCGGCCTCGCTAGATGGCCTTCGCCCTCAGCAGCTCGACTCCCTGGCGGGCAAGCTGATCCACATCACTCGCGATGGCGAAGGACTCGAGACCAACCCCTACTTCAACGGAGACGTGGATTCGAACCGCTCCAAGATCTGGGCCTCCGGACTACGTAACGGTTTCCGATTCCACCTGCGAAATGGAACGCTCCCCTTCGTGGGAGACGTCGGTTCGCTTGGGTGGGAGGAGATCGACGTCGTTCCGGCAGGAGCCAATCTCGGATGGCCCTGCTACGAAGGTATCGGCATCCACGTGAAGTACGAGTCACTCGCCTTGTGTCAGGCGCTCTACGAAGAGGGACATGCGGCCGTTACCGGGCCACTCCTCACCTACAAACGCTCTGAGGGGTCAGCGGTCGTCGGCGGCACCTTCTACGAAGGCTCTTCCTATCCGCCCGAATACCGGGATACGTACTTCTTCGGAGACTTCGTTCGATCGACGCTGAGCTATCTGAAAGTCGATGGCAGCAACGCTCTCGACGAAGGGCCCACAGAATTCGCATCCGAGACCGGCGGGCCCGTGGACATCGCCACCGGTCTCGACGGCGACATCTACTACCTAAGCATCGAACGGGGTGAACTGCATCGGATCCGTTACGTGACCTCAAGACCGGGTTTCTCGGATCCCGGAGTGCTTGACGGAACGGCGAACCCGCACTCGGTGACCACCTCGGACGTCGACGGTGACGGCCATCTGGACCTTGTAGCCGGTAATACTGCGGGTAGCACGGTCAGCGTTCAGATCGGTGACGGCACCGGCAACTTTGGGTCGTCGATCCACTTCGCCGTCCCCGGAAAGGTCAAGTACGCGCTCCCAGTGGATGTCGATGGAGATGACCAGATCGATCTCGTGAGCGCGAACGAAAGCACGGACAGCCTGAGCGTCATGCTGGGGCAAGGTGGAACCTTGTTCGGTCCGCCCACCACGTACAGCTCATGCTCTCGTCCCCACGAGGTGATGGCACAAGACCTCGATGGTGACGAGCTGCCCGACCTCGTCGTGCCTTGCCACAATGGGTCGGTCGTTAGCGTCCTGCTAAATTCGGGAGCCGGCGGCTTCAGCCCACAAGTGACCTACGACTCGGGGACGGCGCCTCATTCGGTCGCAATCGCGGATCTCGACGAGGATGGGGACCAGGACATAGCAGTTGCCAATCGAGGAAGCGATGGCATCGCGGTTCTGCGTGGCAACGGGTCCGGCACTTTTGTGGCGCCCGAGGCCGTGGCGACCGCGGATGCGCCGCACGAGGTACGAGCCGCCGACCTCGATTCAGACGGGCATATCGACCTGGCAACGGCCAACGATGGCTCCAACACGGTGAGCGTGCTCATCGGCGATGGGAGCGGCGGCTACGAGGCATCTGTCGATTACCCGGTCGGGAACAACCCAATGTCACTTGCAATGGCGGATTACGACGGCGACGGGATCAAAGACATCGCCACCGCCAACTCCGGCGGTTACCCGAATCCGACCGAACCCACGAGCGTCGGACTGCTGATCGGTAACGGTGACGGAACGTTCGAACCGGTGACGGAGTTTGCCGCGGGTCCGCATCCCTTCTCGATCGCGGCCGGTGACCTTGACGAGGACGGTCTCGTCGATCTGGTAACGGCCAACCTCAACGTCGGTGGCTATCTCAGCACACACTTGAACGAGCCCATCGAGCTCCCTGGCGGTGGCGGTGGCGGTGGCGGTGGCGGTGGCGGTGGCGGTGGCGGAAGTTCAGACGAGATCGAGTCCCTTCCGGTCGGCCCAGACCCCACGCCCACAGGTGAGTTGCCACCATCGCAGTCTGCCGAGCTGCCTGGGGTAACGATCGTCGAGCACGCGCGGACCGTCGTCTTCCGGGTCAGGGACCTTGCGGGTAAACGCGTCGTAGCGCGCGGCCGTGTCCTAGCGAAGGACGGAGCGAGGCTCTGCCTGGATCGCGTTCGCCTCACCGTTAGGCGCGCGGGTCAGACGGTAGCGCGGACTCGCACCAACAACGAGGGCATCTTCAGAGTGCGGTTCCGAGGCAAGCCCGGCGCTTACGCGGTCGCTGTTCCCGTCCTTAGGGTCGAAGAAAACCCTGTGCATGTCTGCTTAGCGGCGCGCTCGACGACACGGCTCACTCGACGTTGAAGGACGTTTTCTGACTCTAAGGAACCTTTACTCTACGGACAAGAGATTCACCGATCGCATCTGCGAAACGAACGAAGATCGGGCCCACGATGGCAAGAACAAAAACGTAACTGATCGCGAGTGCCTCGAAACCGGCGACCACTCCGGCTGCCGTAGCTAATCCTGCGATCGCGATCGAGAATTCGCCGCGCGCGGTCAACATCGCTCCAGCTCGCGTTCGACCACGAATCCCGATCCCAGCACGAGCAGCTCCGATCCACCCGGTCGCGAACTTCGTCAGGATCGTGACCACAGCCAGCACTGCTGCCGGCGCCAGCACCGGTGGGATCGAGCTTGGATCGACGGACAACCCAACGAAAGCGAAGAACATCGCGGCGAACAGATCGCGCATCGGCGACAAAAGTCCGAGCGCCCTGTCGGCAGCCGGTCCTGAAAGAACGATCCCTGCAAGTAGAGCGGCAACTGCGGCTGAAACGCCGATCAGTTCGGCCGCCCCGGCGATCAGGATCGTCATGCCCAGGATCGTGAGCAGTAACGATTCATCCGAACGGCTGAACACCAGGCGGCTCACGCCTACTTCGATCCTCGTGGCAGCACGCAAGATCAGCACGACGAGGACGACCCCGCCGAGAGCAGGAGCCAGGGTCGAAAGATCCCCGCGGCCAACGAGCAGCGCCCCAGCGATCGGAAGGTAGACGGCCATCGCGAGGTCTTCAATAACCAGCGTCGACAGCACAACGGGCGTCTCACGGTTACCCGTCCACCCGTGATCCGAAAGAACCTTGGCAACGATCCCGGACGAGGACACGTAAGTGACGCCTCCCAGAACAAAGGCCAGCACCGATCCCCAACCCAGCAACAGGCCTGCGGCGAACCCCGGAGTGAAGTTGAGGAGGAAATCGATCCCTCCGACCCGTGCTTGGGTCCGAAGCGTCGAGGTCAGCTCGGCAGCGGTGTATTCGAGCCCCAGCATGAACAGAAGCAGAATCAGGCCGATCCCGGCTCCAACCTGAACGAAGCCCTCGGCAGTGACCAGAGGAAGGATCCCTCCCTTCCCGAAAGCGAGGCCGGCCGTTAAGTAGAGAGGGATGGTCGGCATGCCGATGCGGCCGGCAAGGCGCGACAAGAACGCCAACCCCACGAGGATGGCGCCGAGCTCAACCAGAAGTTCGGGGTGCTCCACCTAAGCTCAGCCGGCGCGCAGCAGCTCGACGGCCTGCTCGACACCTCGGGGCGTTCCCACCACAACCAGGTAATCGCCGGTGTTGAGCCGCTCATTCGGCCCGGGTGCCGGCACTGCATCCTCACCGCGCACGATCGCGACAACGGAGACGCCCGTACGCGTCCGGACGCGGGCCTCACCGATCGTGCGGCCGGCGTAGACAGAGTCCTCCCGAACCGGCAGCCAATCGATCACCAACCCCTCGATGCGCTGCTGCAACTCAGCGAGTTGTTCGGCGACTCGGGTCGCGCCGAGTAGCTCGGCCAAGGTCCGGGCATCGTCGGGTGATAGCCCAAGTACGCGATTGAACTCGTCGGGGTCGTCCGAACGCGAGACGTAAATCTCCCTTAGGCCGGTTCGATGCGAGATGACTCCGATCCGTTTGCCTTCAGCGGTCTCAAACTCGTAGCGAACCCCCACTCCGGGAAGCTTTACTTCGTGGATCTCACTCATCGCCTCCTCCCTTCATCAGTGGCGAGTTGCTCATTCGATCATGGAGGGGGCTCGAAGCCGAGCCGCCGCAGCTCGTCCCCGAAAGAGCCCGGTACCTCGACTTGCCATTCGTCTCGCTGGAGCTCTGATCGGGTGACCTCAACCTCTTGATGATGTTTGTTCGCGTAGTCGAAGCGAAAGATCCATACCTCCCCTTGGTCGATCACCTCACCGAAGGCGTGACGCCCATCGTGGTGAACGAGGCCGAGACCAAGCCACTCGGTCCGGTTGGCATCAGTCACATCTACGCTTGCCGGGTAATCCGTTCGGTTCGTGATCGTGACACGCTCGACGAATACAACATCGGAACAGCCGCCCATCGCCAAGGCGACAGCCACCGACACCAGGACCCACCAGCGAGCAGCTATTTGTTTTCTTCCTTCTCAGACGGATCCCACGTGAGCTCCCGCTCAGAGACATCCGGATACACCGCTCCACACTTATTGCAATTCATCCGTCCCTCGATCGTTGGTTCTCCACAGCTCGGACAAAGCTCGACACTCATCGATCGTTCCTTTCGATGAAGGCGCGCAGATCGGCGCCAGACGTGTGGTGGTTGAAGTTGTCTCTAGATAAGGGGAGGAGCGCGGGTCGGATCGCGCGAGGTTTGGAATCGGATCTGAGGTGCGATCGCGTGAGAAACAACCATCTGGAGACGCAGGATGCTCGGGGCAGCCATCGCCGAGCCTGTCGGCACGGCCGCGAACGGCAACCATTTCGAGCGTTCCGCCTCGTCGGCGGGATCTCTGGGGCGCCGGTCTCTTACCGAAGCCTCGTTGATGCTGGGAGCGAGGATGCGCCCTACTAAATGGTCGCCGGAACCGCCGCCGATCCCCCACTCGCCGGCACTACGAGGAGTGAAGAGAACAACTCCGATTATTGCGAGTGCAATACCCCTGCGCCACGCCACACGATGACGGTACAACCCTGGCCGTACGTCCTTGGACGCGACCTGCTGATGGAACGGGGCGGGGCCAGACCAGAGACCCCGCCCCTTTCGTTCTTGGCTAGTTCAGGTCGACCGTGATCTTGTCGCCCCTACCGAAGCCTCCGCATCCAACTCCCTCGTCGACGGTGAGGGACCCGCCGGCCCCGGCGAAGCGGCCGGTGCCTCCAACGATGGCGAACGCCGGTGACTTGCGGAAGTTGGAGCCCTTGACGGCGCCCTGTATCTCCAACTCGCCGCCGTCTATCTGGGCATTCACGGTGATAGCCACGAGAGCATCGCGCTCCCCGTAGGTCCTGATCACAGTCCCCGATCCTGCAGTCTTACCTATGCGCTTTCCGTTCGAATCAAAGGTGGGCTCAGAAAACACGAACATGTCTCCGACGCTGAACTGGCCGTCTCCATCCGTATCGATGTCCTGCTCGAAATCTTGCTTGCCGTTCTTCTCACAAAGAACGAAACGCTGGCCGCCGCCTTGCGACATCGCCGGCATCAGACCCGCCACCAGCACGCCCACCAAGAGCGTCGTCAACAAGAGACCGAAGGTTTGCCACCTGTTCATCCACTACCTCCCATCCGCGGTCCGAGGGCCGGACCGCCTTCGACCGGGAGGGTAAAGGGTCATCAGCAGAGGCGGTATAAATCGCCGTGATGGCGATCGTCCCAGATACCAAGGACTGGACGTGGGTCCTCGAACGCCCCTGTCCCGAGTGCAGCTTCGACGTCAGGTCGTTCCCGCGGGAACAGGTCGGGGCGATGATCCGCGACAACGCGGAGCGATGGCAGCCAATGCTCGAGAACCCAGCCGCCGATCGGCGGCCATCAGAGACAGTGTGGTCGGCTCTCGAGTATGCATGCCACGTTCGAGACGTCTTCCGTCTATACGACGAACGCCTTCGGATGATGCTCGAGACGGACGACCCGTCGTATCCGAATTGGGATCAGGATGCTGCCTCGATCGAAGACGGATACGGCGAGCAGGACCCCGCTCGGGTTGCCGCAGACCTAGCTGCCGCGG
Source organism: Actinomycetota bacterium (assembly GCA_035629935.1). Classification (GTDB taxonomy): domain Bacteria; phylum Actinomycetota; class CADDZG01; order CADDZG01; family WHSQ01; genus DASQLQ01. The sequence continues at coordinate 2,733 of DASQLQ010000003.1, read as the reverse complement.
CCAAAACTCTTGCGACGAGGTTCGATCAGGTTGCGGGTGATCAGTGGGAACGAACCGGTAAACGAAGCGACGGCGCGAACTTCACAGTTGAATCATTCGCTCGATATCTGATCCATGACCCGGTCCACCACATCTGGGACGTCAACCGCGGTTTCGATCGATTGGGATCCGAGGGGCAGACCTAGCCCGTTCCGCAAAGATCCGTCATCGCTTTGTCGATGTTTGCCTGTGCCTCTTTGACCTTGGGATCCTCGAGTACGGCCGTCGCTTCCTTGACAGCCTTCTGAGCCTTCGGCGTCGAGAACGTAGCCGGGTCGCTGAAATCGATCCCCCCGTCTTTCAGGATGGTGAGGTACTCAGCCATGGCGTCGGCGAACACGTTGAAATCGTCGCGGATCTCTTCGGGGGCAGCATCGCCGGCCCTCCGGATCCCTTCGATTGCTTTATCGAAGTCCACGCTGGGGTCTGCGCCCATCCCGCCCAGTGCGCCGCCCATCGCCTCGGCTACCTCGAGACAGTCCTTCTTCTCGAAGGCACCGGGCATGCCTGCTTCTGGTTCCTCTTCGGTCTCCACCTCCGGCTGTTCCTCAGTTGTGTCTCCCCCAGCATCGGTGGCACTGGTGGGAGTCGAGTCGCCGCACGCGATCAACCCGAAGCAAGCGATGGTTACAAGCAGGACCAGCAGACGACTTCGAGCCATTTCGATTACCTCCTCTTACCGCCATGAAGCACGGTAGACGTGCCCGCCGGAAGCCACAAGGGGCTTGCTTCCGACGGGCGAGGTTTTCGGAACTACTTGGGGGCCGGCCCGAACTCGAGGACCTGTTGGAACGTCGGGCGGTTCTGCCACGGCATATTTGGTTGATCCTGGAGTCCTACGGGTGTGAAGTCGATCGAGTCGCCGGCCTCATCCGCATCCCAAGCCGTCTGGTCGGCACCGAACTCGGCCTCCAGAGCTTTCACCGCTGCGTCCAGGCTCGCGGTCAGGTCTGCCCGGCAGACCTTCAGCTTGCCCTTACCGCAGTAGATGCGTGAGAACTTGCCTTTGACCTTCAATCCCAGGACCGTCCGCAGGTCTTTCTGGATGTGGCTATAGAAGCCGCTCTGGAAAGCGCTCCCCTGGGCCCGTGGAGCATCGTGATGTCCCATCGGAAGCACGTCGTACGCATCACCCAAGGTCGGCTTGAAGATCGCTTGCGCGGCAAGCTCCCACCACTCGTCCATCAAAGCGATCGCGGGAGAATTCTCGTACGTCCCGTCCGCATCCTTGTCGCGTCGATGTGCCCCGGACTTCACCCACTCCTTGAGTAAGGCAACGGCAGAGCTCAATCGCTCGTCCTTTGGTTTACCGACGGCCTTGAGCATGAACGGAAGAACTCGCGTCCCCCGAAGATCGGTTGTTGCAGCTTCGCCCATGATGTTTACGAGGTCGACGAGACTGATCTTCCCCTTCTTCTTGTACTTCTTGATCCCGTCGTCGAGCATCTGGACACGCTGAACCGGTCCGTAAGAGAAGTTGCCATCGTTCGCCCGGAACCCACGCGCCTGCTTGTTGTTCCACGAAGTCATCCAACCCTTCTTGGGGTTGATCTCCTTCGGCGTACCGGCGGCCGAGAGAAGACCTCGCCAGTCCCACTTCCCGTCGCCCCACACCGGCAGGTCGGGGTCGATGTGCTTGGCTTTCAGTGGGTGATAGCCACCGAGCTGCCACGCGATGTCCTTCGGGTCTAGGTAGAACCAGTTGAACGTGAACGCGAAGCGCGCGAACGCCTTCTGGAAGTCCTTCGGACCGTTGATCCTCGCGGGGTCGGAGATCTCGACATAGGTGAGGGCCGAGTCGACCTCCTTTCCGAATGAGGCTCGTTGTGCCGTGAATGCAACCGGCTTGCCGTCGACCATCCCTCTCGCCTGGATGATCCCGTCATCGGTACGCTCGGTGGTCATCGAGACCTGGACGGTCGTCGGGGGGACACTGGCCGCCGTTGGCTTCGCCTGCCAGGAATCCGTCCGGGAATAGATCTCTACACACGTCCCGTGATTCACGTAACCGGTGCTGTCGACGGTCGCCTCTCCGCCGGCCGGATCACATAGTTCTTCGGCGAAGGTGTCGACCTGGTCACCGCCCGCGGATGTCGCGCTCCACGCGTAGTCGGCGCCACGTCCGAGCAACACGTACTGCGATATGCCGGGGAAACCAACACCTCGAGCATCGATGCCCGGTCCGTGCATGTCGATCTCCATCAGGATCTCGGGCGACCAGTAAGCGACCTGGGGGCCGTACACCGCGATCGGGCGCCCCGATTCCGAAAGCTCGGAACCCACGAGCAGTGCGTTGCTCATCGCGTCGGGGAACGACAGGGGGATGCGGCCCCACGGCGCGTCGACGTAGTCGGGGGTGTCGGTGACCGCCGCAGCTCGGCGGGCGACCGCTGCTGCGTCGTCGGGAAGAGCCCGCGAGGACTTATCGAGCTTCCCAAGGTTCGTGTTCCAGACGAAACGCTTGTTAGTCGTTCGAGGCGACTCAGGGTCGTCGGGGAAGTTGAAATCTTTGAGGATCTTGCGCGCTTGCTTGTAGTTGAAGCCCTGCTTCTCGAGGGCACTGATGAACGCTGCGTTCTCGAGCTCGCCACCGCCGCCGACTCCCAGTTGGGAACCGATAAGACTGGCAACCGCGGCTGTATCGGTGGCTTTCCAGTCCTCGGGAACGATCTGCAACGCTCCGTACTCGGCCGG
>DASQLQ010000002.1:0-4895 GCA_035629935.1 Actinomycetota bacterium | reverse complement strand
CATCCTTCGGAGATCCGGATGCCCGTGTCTTGATCGTGGGCCTTGCCCCGGCGGCTCAGGGAGGTAACCGGACGGGACGGATGTTCACCGGGGACAGATCCGGGGATTGGCTTTACGGGTCTCTGCACCGCACCGGCTTCGCGAACCACGGCCCACCGATCTTCGCCGGCGACGGCCTCGTTCTCGAGGATGTCTACGTAGTGGCGCCGGTGAGATGCGCACCACCGGCCAACAAGCCCACGATCGAGGAACGGGACACGTGTCTGGGGTATCTAGTACGTGAGTTGCCTTTGCTCGCACGAACGAAAGTGATCGTCGCTCTCGGGAGTTTCGCGTGGGACGCCGCGATCAAGACGTGCGTGACGGCGGGGGCCGATCCGGTGCGGCCCAAACCCAAGTTCGGCCATCTTGCCGAGACGAAGATCGGGCCCTATGCCTTGCTCGGCTCCTACCATCCGAGCCAGCAGAACACCTTCACCGGAAAACTGACCGAACCGATGATGGATGCCGTGTTCCTGCGCGCACGACAGCTCGCGAACGACTAGGCGGCGGAAACTTCCGTGCCCTCGAACAGAGCTTCGAGGCGAGCAACTTCGGCCACGGGGGCGACGCGCTTGAACGCTGCACATGTGGTCTCCCAAGTGTCCAGGATCGTTGCGGCCGCCTTGGAGGATGTGAAGTCGTGGTGACGCGCCACTATCCGGCGCAAGGATTCGAGTTGTCCTTCGGTCGGCGTATAAGTGGCCACCAGTTGCGTGTTCAGGTTGCCTTCTAGGACATCGGATGGGTCGTAGACGTATGCCTCGCCTCCGCTCATCCCGGCCCCCAGGTTCCGGCCCGTAGGTCCAAGGATGACCACGGCTCCGGCCGTCATGTACTCGCATGCGTGATCCCCGGTGCCCTCCACGACGGCGACGGCCCCCGAGTTGCGTACCGCGAAACGTTCCCCGGCGCGGCCCGCGACGTAGAGCTGTCCTCCGGTCGCGCCGTATAGAACGGTGTTCCCGACGAGGTAGGGATCTCCGGCGTCGTTCTCCGGGGGCCGGATCACGACTCGCCCACCGCCCATGCCCTTGCACACATAGTCGTTCGCCTCACCCTGCAGGTTCAGCTCGATGCCTTCGGCGAGGAACGCTCCGAACGATTGCCCGGCCTCTCCCTCGAACGTTGCCTTGATGGGAGCGGCAGTCTTGTGCTCGTCCAGCTCGTAGCCGATAGCGCAGCCCAGCCGGGCTCCGACGGTCCGGTCGCTCGTCGATATGGGGTAATTCAGAGTTGCGGCTTCACCACGCTCGAGATGGCCCATAGCATCCTCGTAGAGCTTGTCACCGAGCTCCGAACGTGGTTGTTGGATCGGGAGGCTGGCGATGAACTTCTTCTCACCTTCCAACCCACTGTTCAACAGGAAACTGAGGTCGAGCGAGTCGGCTCGATGATCTCCAGTCACCCTCTGCTTCAGGAGGTCGGTGCGGCCGATCGCTTCGTCGATACTGCACAGGCCGAGACTTGCCAGAAGCTCGCGCGTCTCGTTGGCCACATACATGAGGTAGCTCGCAACCATCTCGGGTGTACCGGCGAACTTGGCCCGCAACTTGGGGTCCTGGGTCGCTATCCCGACCGGACACGTATTGCGGTGGCAGGTCCGTACGAGGATGCAGCCCTCCGCTATCAATGCCGCGGTCCCGAAGGAGTACTCGTCCGCGCCGAGCAAGGCAGCGATGACGATGTCTCGGCCCGTCTTGAAGCCTCCGTCGACCCGGATGCGCGCCCGGTTGCGTAACCCGTTGGCTGCCAGTGCGGCCTGCGTTTCGGCCAGCCCGATCTCCCACGGCATGCCGGCGTTCTTGATCGACGAAAGGGGACTGGCACCGGTGCCCCCGTCCGCCCCCGAGATGTGGACCACGTCCGACAGACCCTTGACGACGCCGGCGGCGATCGTGCCCACTCCCTCTGACGACACCAACTTCACCGACACCTTCGCGCGAGGGTTCGCCTGCTTGAGGTCGTAGATCAACTGAGCCAGATCCTCGATCGAGTAGATGTCGTGATGGGGCGGAGGAGAGATGAGAGCGATGCCCTCGACCGTGTGGCGCAACCGGGCGATCTCGACCGACACCTTCTGTCCGGGGATCTGTCCGCCTTCGCCCGGCTTGGATCCCTGCGCCATCTTGATCTGGAGTTCTTGCGCGAACGCGAGGTACTCCGGCGTAACCCCAAAACGACCGGAGGCGATCTGTTTGATCCCGGAGTTCCTCTTGTCCCGGTATCGCTCGGGGGCTTCACCGCCTTCTCCCGTGTTCGCCATGCCCCCGATCATGTTGAGGGCGATCGAGAGGGTTTCGTGTGCCTCAGCGGACAAGGCTCCATGCGACATGGCGCCCGTCGAGAAACGCGTTGCGATCGCCGACGCGGGCTCTACGCGGTCCACGTCGATGGGGGCCGAGTCCGCGAACTCGAGTAGGTCGCGCGGCTCGGCGGGTGGCCGTCCGTTCACGAGAGCAGCGAAGCGTTTGTAGGACTCCGGGTCGCCCTTCGTTGCCCGCTGGAGGAAATGGGCGGCTTGCATCTCATCGGATGCTTGCTCGAACCCAACTGACGCCTGGAGCGCGTCGACGACATCAGGATTCAGCGCGTGATACTCGCCACCCTTCTTGAACTTGATGAAACCGGTGTTGCGAAGACCGGGCTTCTCACCGAAAGCTGCGTCATGGCGAAGTAAGGCGTCTGCTCCGAGCTCGACTAGTGACAGCCCGCCGAGGGCCGATGACACGCCGGTGAAGCAGGTATCGATGACGTCACGACCGAGACCCATCGCCTCGATGATCTGCGCGCCGCGATACGAGTCGAGGGTCGAGATCCCCATCTTGGACATGATCTTCAGCAGCCCGTCCTCGATCGCGCCCAGGTAGCGCCTCTGACCCTCATCGGCGGGCACTTCGCCTCCGAGACGTCCCGACCTTGCCAGTTCGGCGATGGACTCCAGTGCCAGGCGGGGGCATACCGCGTCCGCCCCGTTCGTGAGAAGACAACCGACGTGATGGCTGTCGCGGGGCTCGTCGGACTCGACAACGATGCTTGCCAACGATCGAAGACCACCGCGCAACAGCTGATGATGTACGGCTCCCGCGGCCAGAGCGGCGGGGATCGGCACCCGATCGCTGCCGGAGTGTCGATCGGACACGATCAGGAACTCGGCACCGGCCTGTACCGCTTCCGCCGCATCAGAGCCGAGACGATCGAGCTGTGAGGGCAGTCCATCCGGTCCATCGATCATGTCGAACGTTGCATCCAGGACCCGGCCGCCGATCGACTCGAGCTCGGCGATCTCGGAAGGGAAGAGCAACGGTGACCTGTACTCGCGCAAAGCTGCTGCCTCGGGACGTTCCTGCAGCAATGGTGCTCGTCGGCCCAGGCGCGTCGTGATCGACATCACGTGTCGCTCGCGCAGATGGTCGATCGGTGGGTTCGTAACTTGGGCGAAGCGCTGTTTCAGATACGAGAACACGGATCGTCCGTACGAAGCGAGGGGCGGTTGCGCGGTGTCGTCTCCCATCGAGGAGGTCGGCTCTGCCCCGTCGGTTGCCATCGGGCGGATGACGACCGTGAACTCTTCCTTCTGATACCCGGCCGCGATCTGACGTTGCAACAACGAAGGCCCGTCCTCTGAAATGCCGGGCACCACGGGCTCACCGGTCGTCGTCTGGGTCACGTGCTCGGCGAGCCAGTCTCCGTACGGGCGTCGCTGGGCAAGCCGAGCCTTGATCTCGCGATCCTCGCTAACTCCACCCTCGGCTGGGTCGACGCAGAAGGCCTGGCCGGGGCCGATCTTCATTCGCTTCACCATTCCGTGCCCGCGCGTGGAGACGGCGCCGGTCTCGGAGGAGCAGGCGACGAGCCCGTCTTCACAGATTGAAACGCGAAGAGGTCGCAACCCGTTGCGATCGAGAGCGGCTGCGACGCGGTCTCCATCTGTGAAGACGAGACCGGCGGGACCGTCCCACGGCTCGAGGAGACACGCTTGATACCGGAAGAAGTCGGCGACCTCGGGGTCGATGCCGAGAACGTGCTCCCACGCGGCCGGAACGAGCATCGCAGACGCCTGTCGTAGGTCGCGGCCCCCCCGGACGAGCAGCTCGAGCGCCTCGTCGAGGATCCCGGAGTCGGAGGACTCGATATCCACGACGGGCTTGAGCAGATCCTCGGGTGCAAGGTCTTCGGATCCCAAACGGCCCTCGCGCGCCCGCAGCAGTGAGACGTTTCCTCGGATCGTGTTGATCTCGCCGTTGTGGCCCAGGAAACGGAACGGTTGCGCTCGCTCCCAGGTGGGAGTCGTGTTCGTCGAATACCGCTGATGGAAGATCGTGAACCAGCCGGTGCATCGCTCGTCAGCAAGGTCCGGATAGAAGGAGGACAGTTGATCGGCGGCGCACAGGGCTTTGTAGGTGACTGTTTTGAAGGAGAGCGAAGCGACGTAGAGGCGGACGCGTCCGGCCGACGCCTGTTCGATCCTCCGGCGCGCACGAAAGGCTCGTCTCTCGGCTTCGTCCGTATCGGTGCCGACCGGGCGAAGCAGCAGCGCCTGCTCGATCAGCGGCGCCACGTCGAGCGCCTGCTCGCCGAGGGCCGACTCATCTATGGGCACGGGTCGCCAGGAATGGACCTCGAGGTCCTCATCGCTGCAGGCCTGCTCGACGATCGTTCGCGTCTCCGACCCGGCATCCGGTTGGCCGAAGATCATGGCCACCCCGAGACGATCCTGATCCTGTCCCGGCAACAAGAGCTCGCGGGGGATCGGGAGCAGGATCCCGGCGCCGTCACCGGTCAGGGCGTCGGCGGCGACGGCGCCTCTATGCCGCACTCGGCATAGCGCCTCCAACGCCGTCTCGACGATGGCT
>DASQLQ010000001.1:0-8784 GCA_035629935.1 Actinomycetota bacterium | reverse complement strand
TTCTTCGTTTTCGTTCTGCGACGAAGTAGGAAGCTCTCGTGATCCGAACCGAGGGCGTCTCGGTGGCCTACAACGGAACCGAGGTGTTGCACGACCTGCCGTTGACCGTGGGCGACGGAGCGTGGGTCGGCATCATCGGTCCGAACGGCGCGGGGAAGACCACTCTTTTACGAGCGATCGCCGGGCTGACGGATTTCCGGGGCAAGGTCCACATCGATGGACGACCAACGTCGACCCTGAGCCGGCGCGAGATGGCGCGGCTGGTCGCATACGTGCCGCAGCAACCGTTCATCCCGAGGGCCTCGGTGGTCGTCGATTACGTGCTGATGGGTCGAACTCCCTACATCCCTTACTTCGGCGTCGAGAGCGCGGGGGACCTCGATGTGGTCCGAGCTGTGTTGGAGCGACTTGACCTGGGAGGGTTCGCAGAGCGGCAACTCGGCTCACTCAGCGGGGGCGAATTGCAACGAGTCGTCCTGGCGCGTGCTCTGGCCCAGCGGGCACCCGTGTTGTTGCTCGATGAGCCCACGACCGCTCTCGACGTCGGCCACCAGCAGCATGTGCTCGAGCTCGTCGATTCGTTGCGGTCGGACCACAGCCTGACGGTCGTCAGCTCGATGCACGATCTGACTTTGGCTGCCCAGTTCTCGGATCAACTCGTGCTGGTAGCCGGTGGCGTGAAGGTTGCCGAAGGCCCGGCCCCCAGAGTGCTGACGCGTGAGTCGATCTCCGAGCACTTTGCTGCCGACGTCAGGATCATCGAGGAGCCCGATGGGGGCATCCTCGTCGTGCCCCGCCGCGCCACCCGCTCCGTCATCGAGGCTGCCGGATGAGCAACGACCCGCCCGTTCAGCCTCCCCAGCAACCGCCCCCCTTGCGACTTCCGTCCCTGGTGCTCGTCAACACGGGCGACGGTAAGGGGAAGTCCACGGCCGCGTTCGGTACGGCACTACGCGCGCTCGCCCGAGGGTGGCACGTCGCCGTCATCCAGTTCCTGAAGTCGGGGGAGTGGAAGGTCGGCGAAGAAGGCATCGGCCGACGCCTCGGCATCGACTGGTGGGCGATCGGCGATGGATTCACCTGGGATTCCGCCAACATGGAGAAGTCGCAAGCAGTGGCCGGCGAAGCTTGGAGAGCCGCTCGAGAGACGATCGCTGCCGGCAAGCACGAGATGGTCGTGCTGGACGAGATCACCTATCCCATGAACTGGGGATGGATCGCCACGTCTGAAGTGATCGACACGATCCAGACGCGGCCCGATCACGTGAACATCATCGCTACCGGACGGGATGCTCCCGAGGAACTCGTCGAGATCGCAGATACGGTGACGGGGATGACGAACATCAAGCACGCGTTCGACAAAGGCGTCCGGGCAAAGAAGGGGATCGACTACTGATGGCACTCACTTTGATCACCGGCGCGGTCAGGAGTGGGAAGTCGCGTCTGGCGGTTCGCCTCGCTTCGGAAACTCGTGCCCCGGTGTTTTTCATCGCAACTGCAACGGCAGGCGACGAAGAGATGAAGCAGCGTATCGAGCGCCATCGCATCGAGCGCCCGGCTGAATGGAGCACGATCGAAGAGCGAGTCGAGCTCGACAAGCGTTTGGCCGACGTGCCCACCGATGCCTGCGTACTCGTGGATTGCTTGAACCTCTGGGTGAGCAATCTCATGGGGGATGGCCATACAGATGACGAGATCGAAACGAGAGCCCGGCGCGCTGCTGCGGTTGCGGACCAGCGAACGGGACTGACGATCGCCGTAACCAATGAGGTGGGGTGGAGCATCCATCCCACGACGGAGATGGGTAGACGGTTCATCGACATCCTTGGTCGCGTCAACTCCGTGTGGAGCGAGGTCGCGCTGCAGGCCTATCTCGCCGTCGCGGGTCGCGTGCTCGTGCTTGGTCCCCCCGTAGTGATGGGCATAGAAGATGTCTGACGCGGCTCGGCTTCTGGCCGGTGCTCCGTCGGCTGACCTTGCGTCTGCTGCGAATGTGGCCGAGCGAGCGGAGCATGTGCTTCGACCGCACCGGGCGTTCGCTCGCCTCGATGACGTGGCGGCCTGGCTCGCAGCCTGGCAACGCACCGCTCATCCGGCCGTTGAGTATCCCGCCGCGTGCGTCTTCGTTGCCGATCACGGTGTGACCGTCGAAGGGGTTAGTGCGTATCCGGCCGATGTGACTGGAGCCATGCTCGGCGCTCTTTCCGGTGGTGTCGCCACGACGGCGGTACTTGCCCGCATGCTCGGAGTCCGGCTCGAGGTGGTCGACGTCGGCGTAGGTGAACCGACGGCGAACCTCGCCACGGAAGCAGCCCTCGATCCCGAGGGGTTCGATCGTTGCTTCGCCGCCGGTCGCGCTGCGGTTGCCGATCTCGACTGCGACATCCTCGTACTGGGCGAGATGGGGATCGGGAACACCACCGCTGCGGCCGCAGTGTGTGCCGCCCTGTTCGGCTTGACCCCGGAGGACTGGACCGGCCGCGGCACCGGTATCGACGAAGCAACGCTCGAACGGAAGGTCGCGGTTGTGCGAGGAGCTCAAGCTCGACTCAAGGACGCCGCTCCCATGGAAGTGCTGCGTTGTGTTGGGGGGGCCGAGCTGGTCGCTATGGCCGGCGCCGCGGTCGAAGCCCGGTCGCGCTCCATCCCGATCTTGCTGGATGGATTCGTCGTCACCGCCGCGCTGGCACCGCTCGAAGTGATGGTCCCCGGCGCGCTGGACAACTGCATAGCGGGGCATTGCTCGTCGGAACCGGGTCACAAGTTGCTACTCGAGAAGCTCGGCAAACAACCCCTGTTGGATCTTGACCTTCGCTTGGGCGAAGGAAGTGGGGCGCTGCTCGCGCTGCCGTTGGTAAAGGCCGCCGCCGCATGCGTTACCGAGGTGGCCACGTTCGAGGAATGGGGTCTTACGGGACCGAGATGAGAGGTTTTGTCATCGCTATCTCGTTCCTGACACGCATCCCGGTTCCGGCGCGAGTTCACACGGATAGGGACATCGCTCTCGGCGTTCCTTGGTTCCCGGTTGTAGGCGCGCTCATAGGTGTGCTCTGCGCATTGATCTATGGCGCTGCTTTGTCGGAGTTCCCCCCCTTCCTCTCCGCAACTCTCGCTCTGACGGCAGGAGTGCTGTTGACGGGAGCGTTCCACGAGGACGGCCTCGCCGACACCTTCGATGCCTTCGCCGGAGGGTGGACGAAAGAGGAGAGGATGCGCATCCTCAAGGACCCGACTCACGGTACCTACGGAGTACTAGCGCTCGCCCTATCGGCCATGCTGCGCGCTGCGGCGATCACGACGTTCACTTTTCCGATCGCGCTGGCGGTTCTACCCGCCGCGCATGCTGTGTCGCGCTCCGCATCGGTTGCGCTTCTGGGGACCATGCGCCCGGCGGGGGAGGGACTCGGCGCGAGCTACGGAGCAGCCGTCACCAGTCGACGGGCGGCGGTCGGTGTCGTGATCGGACTTCTGATCGGTGCGGCCGGTCTCGGGGTGTGGTTGCTTCCGGTAGTCGGTGTCGTTTCCCTGTGCACGTGGGTGGTCGGTCGATGGTCGCTCGCAAAGATCGGTGGCATCAGTGGCGACGCGCTCGGCGCAACTCAACAGATAACCGAGATAGCCGTCCTCGCCGTAGCGGTGGCGATGGTGTGACTCTTTTCCTAATCCGGCACGGAGCGACCGACTGGACCGAGGCCGGTCGCTTCAACGGCATGACCGACGTACCCCTGAACGAAACGGGACGCGCACAAGCTAGGCAACTCGAAACGGAGCTCGCGGGGATGAGCTTCGTTTCCGTACTGTCGTCGGATCTTGTGCGTGCGCTGGAGACGGCGGAGCTGGCCGTCGGCACTGCGGCCGTGGACGGACGACTGCGCGAACTTGATTTCGGCGAACTCGAGGGCAAGACGTGGGATGAGTGCTCGCCCGATACCCAAAAGTCGTTGCTGGCCTTCGATTCCTTTGTTGCACCGGGTGGAGAGTCGGTCGAAGCCCTTACCGAGCGCGTTCGGGACCTGGTCGGAGGCCTCGGTCCGGGTGATCACCTCTTGTTCACGCACGGGGGAGTGATCCGGCTGCTGCTGCGGGCCGCCGGCCGCGATGAGCGGGTCCGCCCCGGTCAACTCGTGCAGCTCGAGTCGTAGACTGGTCCTGCTCAAAGAGTTGGCCGGGTGGCCGCTGTGAAAACAGAGGAAAGTCCGGGCTCCATAGGGCAGGACGCTGGGGAAAGTCCCAGGCGGGGAAACCCGCGGCTAGTGCAACAGAAAGCAAACCGCCTCCAGGTGATGGTCTCGGCCATCGGCCAAGCAAGCGGAGGTAAGGGTGAAACGGTGAGGTAAGAGCTCACCAGCGTGCCGGGTGACCGGTGCGGCTAGGCAAACCCCGTCCGGAGCAAGGCCAAGCAGGAGGCGAGCTGCCCGCTCGTTGCCTCCGGGTAGGCCGCAAGAGGGTGTCGGTAACGGCACTCCCAGATGGATGGCCACCGATAACAGAACCCGGCTTACAGGCCGACTCGAGCTGGGGGCCCCCTCCGGGAAACTGGAGGGGGCCCACCTAATCCTCGCCGAACGTCGAGACCTTCGGCGTTCGCGGTCGTTCGGATGCCTGCCCGATCCATCCGTGAGATGAAAGACTCGCGGCGTGCACGACCAAACCAAGAACGGACTCAAATCGACTGCGGCGCTCCTGTTTCTGATCTTGCTCGGAGCCGTCCTTGCTCGCCCGGTGTTCAACGCCAGTGACCGGGAGCCCGGCGCTTTGCCGACCACGGTCGAGCGAAAGACCCCGAAACCCGACAAGAAGACGCCCAGACCGAAACCGAAACCCAAACGCACTCCGACCCCTACCCCTAGCGAGGATCCAACCCTGGCCGGCGTTGAGATCGGCGACCGATATCCAACCGTCTGTTTGGACCCCGTCGACCGACCGACCGGGATGGGCATGATCGCGGCCTACCGCTACGGGGATGGGGACGAGCCTCATCGAGTCGACTTCGCAACGCCCACCGGGTCGGGGGCCGGGTCCGCCGTGATCGATCCTCCGGTTTCCTGGAGTCCGAGTGGCAAGTTGCTGCTCGATCGAACCGGCGTTCTGACAGTGCCGGACGGTCGCGGAGCCGGAACGGCATTCGGGGCCCGGGTGGCGGACCCGTTGGCTTGGTCGCCGATAGCGGATTGCGTCGTGGCCGCGGGACGGACCAGTCTCATCGTGGGACTCGCCGGCAGGGAGCCGGTAACGATCCTGAGGGGCCGGGTGGATGGGTTACATCCATTCGCTTTCTCCTCGGATGGCACCAAGATTTTCTTCTCGTCGGGTTCAGACGATCAAGTGCTGGATCTGGCGCGACACGAGCTCACCACCGGAAAGCCCCGGAGGTCACGCGACGTTTGCGATCGGATCGACACCTCTTGTTCACCCGACGGGCGTTACCTCGCGGCGATCAGGGACGGACGTCTGGCTCTACTGTCCCGCTCGGGCTCGTTCATCCGCAACATCACTACTGATAGCGGTTACGAAGACGCCTATCCGATCTGGGGCCCGCCCCGCACGGGGATCGTCTTCGTTCGTACCAAGGTCGGGGATCCCGGAGCCCCCGCCGAGATCTGGTTCGTCGCGGAGGGCGGAGCTCCTCGCACCACAGGGTTGACGTTGCCTCCACCAGCGGCAGGGATGCGACCGGGCCAGTGGGCGAGCTTCTTCGACTGGAGCGTCGCGGAACGGCCTCTGGCACCGCTTCCCGTTTTCGGGGACTAGTTTGACTCCGCTCTACCGCTGACGATCGGGAGGAACTGATGGAGATCTGGCCAGTCGAAACGGACAAGGCACCCGCTGCGATCGGGCCGTATTCGCAGGGCATCACGACCGACGGTTATGTCTTCTGCTCCGGCCAGGTCGCACTCGACGCTTCTACCGGAGAGCTGGTCGATGGTCCCGTTGCCGATCAGACGCGACGTGCGATGGAGAACCTCTCGGCGGTGCTGGCCGCGGCGGGGACGAGTCTCAACCACGTGGTCAAGACGACGATCTACCTCACGGATATGAACGACTTCGCCGAAGTGAACGATGCGTACGGGAGTTTCTTCGAGGGACGTCCGCCGGCTCGGGCCACGGTCGGTGTGAGTGCCCTGCCCAAAGGCGCTCGGGTCGAGATCGATTGCATAGCGCGGGTGTAGATGGGCTTACTTGGACTCGCCGACGACGGTGTCGCCGAAGACGATCTTCACCTCTTTTTCCGACGATTGGCCGCTGATCGGCTCGAGCCCGGCTTCCTGCGGTGTATCGGCGTCGCTGCGATTGACGTAGGTCTCGAGTTTGCTCATCACGAGAAGAAGCGCCGTGATCGCAAGCGGCCACAGCACGAGGATCACGATCAGGATCAGTTGATAGCTCGTCAAACCACCCATCGAGGAAAGTGTCGCAGAGCGTGACACTCAGCGCACAGCATTTCGCCGACTTGGTCGACCGCGACCGCCTGACGTCGCGCCTGGAGCAGCTGGTGAGGATCCCATCCGAGAACCCCCCGGGCCTCGAAGCCGAAGCCGCCAGAGTGGTGGGCGGTTTCTGCGCCGAGCTCGGTCTCACGGTGACGGAGCACGAGACCGAGCCGGGCCGCCCCAGCGTCATCGCTCGCGCTGGGAACGGCAACCCGGTCCTCTGTTACTGCTCGCATATAGACGTGGTCCCTGCCGGCGATCCAACCTTGTGGGACGTCGATCCGTACGGGGCTGTGGTCAAGGACGGGCTGATGTTCGGCCGTGGCTCGTCGGATGCGAAGGGCCCCATCGCTGCCGCACTCGAAGCCGTCGAGCTGTTGAAGGCCAGTGACGTTGATATCTCCGGCCTCGAGCTCGCTCTCGTAGCTGATGAGGAAGCCATGGGACTCAAGGGCGCGAAGCCACTGGTCGACGAGGGGATAGTCACCGCGAAGAACGTCATCGTTGGTGAGCCGACGTCCCTCCGGATCGTGCGCGCGCAAAGAGGGCCGTGTTGGTTCCGGATCATCGTCAGAGGCGTCGCCGGTCACGGGTCTGCACCAGAACGTGGGCGCAACGCGATCCGGCACATGGCCGCGATCATCCTGAGACTGGAGGAGACCGTTCCGGACATCACCCACGAAGTGTTGGGTGGCCCCTCGATCAACGTCGGGACGATCACCGGCGGCGAGAAGGTCAATGTCATCCCGGCTTCATGCATCGCTGAAGTGGACCGGCGCACCATCCCGGGCGAAACCGAGGCCGACGTCAGAGCTCAGGTCGAACGCTCGATCGAGCTAGCGCGCGAAACGTTCCCCGACATCGATGCGTCTATCGAAATCCCCGTATTCGGTCAGCCGTTCGAGGCCGCCGAAGGTGCTCGTGTCGTGTCGACGATGACGCAAGCGGTAACCGACGCCCAGCAAGCTGAGGCAGAAGTGATCGGTTTCAGAGGTTCCTCCGACGCCCGTTTCTTCGCCGATGGTGGCGCCGAGGTGTGCGTGTGTGGACCGGGGGACATCACGGTGGCGCATACCGCTCGCGAGTACATCGACCTCGATGAGCTTGCTCGAGGAGCCGTCGCCTATGCGTGCGCGTTCGACAGGCTCCTGGCCCCGGGCTGATGGCGTTCTCGTGGCCTTCGACATTGTCGACCCTGCTCGCGGGGAAACATCTCGACGAACATGTTGCCGCAGCCGCTATGACCGAGATCATGGAAGGCAACGCAACTCCGGTTCAGATAGCGGGGTTCGTTGTTGCGCTCCGAGCTAAAGGAGAAACCACCGACGAGATCGTCGGATTGGTGAGGACCATGCGCGACTTCGGGGCCAAGGTGAACGTCATCGGCGAGGTTCTGGACACATGCGGGACCGGTGGCGACCGAACGGGAACCTTCAATGTGTCGACGGCGGCAGCGTTCGTGTGTGCCGGGTCTGGGGTCAAGGTCGCCAAGCACGGCAACAGGGCTGCGTCGTCCCGTTGTGGGTCCGCCGACGTCCTCGAGACTCTCGGTGTGCGCATCGACCTGCCTCCCGACGGGGTTGCGGCGTGCATCGAGACGGCAGGGATCGGTTTCTGCTTCGCCCCGATCTTCCACCCGGCGATGCGCCACGCGGGGCCTCCGCGAAAGGAGCTGGGTGTGGCCACGATCTTCAATTTCCTCGGCCCCCTGAGCAATCCCGCGGGAGCGACGCGGCAAGCGCTCGGTGTATCCGACCCGCGCATGGTCGAGAAGATGGTGACGGCACTGGGACGTTTGGGCAGCAAGAGAGTGCTCGCCTTCCACGGTGACGAGGGGCTCGACGAGCTCTCGATCTCGGGGCCGTCTCAGGTATTCGAACTGGACATGGGGGAGACCAGGGAGTGGAAGATCGATCCGCAAGAGCTGGGGATCGCCCCGGCGCCACTCGAGGCCGTCGCAGGCGGGGACGCCGCCCAGAATGCAGACGCGATCCGAGCTGTTCTGAACGGTGAACCGGGCCCCAAACGGGACATCGTCGTGCTCAACGCAGCGGCCGGGCTCGTCGCGGCCGGCCGGGCACAAGACATCGCCAAGGGTCTCGAGATGGCACGCGATTCGATCGATTCGGGGGGAGCGGCTCGCTCTCTCGCATCACTCGTCGACGCCTCTAACGCTTGATCGTTACGAACCTCGCCGACGGCGCCGCGGTGATGGGTATCGCCCACGTCCCCGAGACCGAGACCAGCCGCGCCTGGTCACCGTGACGACGGATCCAGGATCCGATCACTGAGGCCTCGTTCTGTTGTGCCCGATGGCCCCCTCTCGTAATGAGATGTCCGTCGCGTAATCGAA